>CAYUPA010000059.1:0-8397 GCA_964446565.1 uncultured Lachnospiraceae bacterium | reverse complement strand
AGTCTAGCCAGACCGACGAATCGTCGGAGGAATCCTCTGAGGCAGAGGAAAGCAGCGCCGAAGAGTCCAGCGACAGCGCCGCGGAAGAATCCGGCGGCGGCGCCGGGGAGACGGCTGGCGAGAAGGTGCTTCGCGTAGCGATCTCCGATACGCCCACGACATTAAGCCCGTATGCAAACGATGCGGAATATGAAATGGTAAACGATATTCACGCGACCCTGTATCGGGAGATTCTGAATCCGGAAACCGGAAAGAAAGAATGGCTGCCGGAACTGGCGGAAGGCGAACCGGAACATACCGAAGATATGAAGGTCTGGACCGTCAAGATGCACGAAGGCTACACCTTTGCGAACGGCGACCCGATCGACGCGAACGCGTTTGCCGCGAGCTTTAAGACGCTGAACGATCCAAATCTTGCGAACCGCAACATTACGATCAGCGACCTGAAGAACGGCGAGAAGTTTTATGCCGGCGAGTGCAGCTGGGAAGAGGTCGGATTCCGCGTTGTCGACGACTATACGATAGAATTCACGTTTGAAGAAGAGCATGAACCGGCTTCTGATTATCGATTCAAGGCGAACATGTGCTGGATGGGCACAGGCGTCGTTCATCAGCCGACCTTCGAGGCGACCCTGAACGAGGACGGCACGCAGAGTTCCTACGGTACGAGCGTGGAAACCGTGATGGCCTCCGGCCTGTACGAACCGGTTCAGATTATCGAGGGGCAGACCGTGGTTCTGCAGCGCAGAACGGACGGCGGCGCGCCGATGGAAGAGTATTTTACGCCGGACCGCGTCGAGTATGTCGCGGTCAGCGACCCGAATACACGGGTTCAGCTTTTTGAGCAGGGCAAGCTCAGCTATGTCGTTGCGAATCAGGATCAGTACGCCAGTTATGACGGCGCGCACATGGTCTATACGCCGAACAACTACGGCATTTTCCTGAACAGCCGCACGCCTTCCGTGGAAGTGCTGAAGGACGTCAATTTCCGTCTGGCTCTGTACTGGGGCCTTGACCGGGATACGATCGTGCCGGCCGTATTTCCGACGGCCCTGCCGAGCGCCTATCAGTATATGCCGTACGCGACGATGCCGGACCCGGAGAATCCGGATACGACCGTCGACTATCGTTCGACCGAGGAGGCCAGGGCGATTCGGATCGACGGGCATGAGCCGACGCAGTCCGGCTATGACAAGGACCTCGCGCTTGAATACTTCGAGAAGGCCTACGAGGCGAACGGAAGCACGAAGATTGAGATTACAGCGTATTATTCCGATTCCAACGACCTTGCGCGCACCTGGGCGGAAGCGGTGCAGAACAACTGGAACGAGCTGTTCGGGACCGATCGTTTTGAACTGAGCCTGCAGGCGACCGCCTCCGCTACGATGTATGAGGAGAACCTTGCCAGAACGGCTCTGAAATACGATATCATGATCGCGGGCGGCTGGTATCAGGACCCGAGCGATCCGTGGGAGAATACCAACTGGGTTTCCGACGACAGCCCTTACGCCTACAACAGCCAGTACTGCATCTTTGCGGACGACGAGGCGCAGACGGCGTGGAACGATCTGTTTGAGAAGGGCGCATTAGGCGAAGATAAATTCAACGACGCCAATAAGCTCAAGAACTGCGCTCTTATGGAAGAAATCCTCTATAACGACTGCAGCTTCATTCCCTGCTACTCGAGCGGCGACCGCTATTTCTTCGGCGAAGGGATCAAGCCTCCGGTCGAAGAAGGCGACTGGGACAAGCTCTTCTTCCCGATGCAGACGATCTTCGAATAAGCAGGACGGCGGGACGGGCGCGGGCTCCCCTCGCAAGAGGCGGCTGACGCCCGTCCCCCGGCAAACGCCGGAGTTTTCCATGAAAATGCGAACAGCTAAAGCTGCCGGCAAAATGGCGGCAGAAAAAAACTGCCGGCAAAAAGATAAAAAGTTGCTGGCAAAAAGATAAAAAGCTGCCGGCAAAAAAGATAACAGCTAAGGCTGCCTGCATTTTCATAAAACCGGCCCTTATACCCAAAAGAAAGGAGAAAACGCACCAGTGTTTAAATATGTGCTTCAAAGAATTATCGCTGCGTTTTGCACTTTCATCGTCATCATCGTGGTGGTTTTCTTTGTGCTTCATTTCATGCCGGGCAACGTGCTGGACCTTTCCCCGAAAATCGACCGGTCCGCCAGAGAGCGGATTCTGGCGAAATATCATCTGGATGAACCTGTGATCGTGCAGTTTGGCTATACCATGCGGGATTACTTGAGGCTCGACTTCGGATATTCCCTGAAAATCCGGCCGGGCGTGAAGGTTTTCGATGTCGTTTTGGAACGGCTGCCGGTTACGATACAGCTGAACTATTTTTCAGCGCTCGTGATTCTGCCTTTTGGCATGATTTTAGGGATTCTCATGGCGATACGAAAAGATACGATCTTCGACCACATATCGAGCAGCATCGTCATTTTGTTTATTTCGGTGCCGTCCTTCGTGCTGGCGGCTGTGATGCAGTATTTTCTGGGATTTAAGCTGGGCTGGTTCCCGCTGATCCTCTCCGCGGAGGAACATCTGACATGGTCGAAGTTTTATTCCATGATCATGCCGATTCTGGCGCTCAGCTTCGGCGGCATCGCGAGCATTGCCCGTATGCTCCGGGCGGAGCTTGCGGAGGTGCTGACGATGGATTTCATGCTGCTCGCAAAGGCCAAGGGCCTGACCTACAGGCAGACGATCACGCGCCACGCGCTCCGCAACGCCTGCGTTCCTCTCGCGAGCACCTTCCTCTATCTGTTTCTGGGCGTTTTGTCAAGTTCGTTGGTCATCGAGCAGATTTTCGGCGTGCCGGGTCTTTCCAAAACGCTGCTCGCATCCATCAACGGAAAGGATCATTCGCTCACGATGGGCATTGTGATCTTCTACGTTTTTATCGGGCTCTTTATGGCCATTCTGGCGGATCTGTCCTATGGCATCGTAGATCCCCGCATTCGGATGGGAGGCCGGAAAGATGAGTGAGCGTCCTCGGGTTCTTATGGAAGACGGACAACAGCTGAGCGAGGAACTGCTGCGGATGCCCGCGGACCAGTTCAAGCCTTTCGTGCGGGAAGCGAAGATCGCGGATGTGGATTTTAAAACGGAATCCATTTCATACGGAAAAGATGTCTGGCGCCGCTTCGTGCGCAGCAAGGTTACGATCGTCTCGGCCGTGATCATCCTTCTCATCGTCGTTCTGGGCATCGTCGGCCCCTATATCAGTCCGCACGATTATCTGACGCAGAACGTCGACCTGAAATATCTGCCGCCCCGCGTACCGCTTCTTGAAAAGCTGGGCATTCTTGACGGGACCCGCGTGTTGGAAGTGCAGGAGGCGGAGCTTGCGGAATATGGGAATTCGATTGTCGAGGACCTCGGGGCCTTCGAAGTCTCGACCGCGTTCGGCAAGGGGACGATGAAGCGGATTCGGGTCGATCTGTACAAGTACAAGGGCGTGGAGGACCAGTACTACTGGTTCGGCACGGATTCCCTCGGACGCGACATGTTCTCCCGCCTGTGGCAGGGAACGCGCGTTTCGCTGATTCTGGCCTTCGCGGTTGTCGCGATCAACCTGACGATTGGCCTTGTCGTCGGCGCGATCTGCGGGTATTACGGCGGCTGGGTCGACCTGATCGTGCAGCGTCTGATGGATGTCGTATGGAACATTCCCTCTCTTCCGCTTACGATCCTTTTGATCATGCTGTTCGGTTCCGGCATTCTTCCGCTGATTCTCGTCTTCTGCCTTACGGGCTGGATGGGGACGGCCGATGCCGTGCGGATGCAGTTCTATCGGTACAAGAACCGGGAGTACGTACTTGCCTCCCGCACGATGGGCGCGAGCGACGTGCATACGATGGTGCGCCACATCCTGCCGAACGCGATCGGTACCATCATCACGCAGAGCGCCCTGGCGATTCCGGGCGTCGTCTTCCAGGAAGCGGGGCTGTCCTACCTCGGCCTCGGTGTGCAGGCGCCGAATCCTTCGATCGGCATTCTGCTCTCCGACGGACAGAAAGTGCTGATGGATTATCCTTACCTGATCGTTTCGCCGGGTATCGTGATCGTTCTTTTGATGCTGGCGTTCAACCTGATGGGCAACGGCCTGCGGGACGCGTTTAATCCGACGCTCCGGCAGTAAGCCGTCTTTCCGCGGGCAGCATAGAAAGGATGAACGATGTCGCTATGAGTGAAGACAGGGAAAAAATCTTAGAAGTAAAAGACCTTACCATCAACTTTAATACGTACGCCGGCGTCGTGCAGGCGGTCCGCGGCGTCAGCTTCGACCTCTACAAGGGCGAGACGCTGGCGATCGTGGGCGAGTCCGGTTCCGGCAAATCCGTTTCCGTAAAATCCCTGATGGGCCTGCTTGGACGAACGGCCGAGATCAAAAAGGGCACCGCCATGTATCAGGGAAAGAATCTGCTCGAGCTTGACGAGAAGGGCTGGGAGAAGATTCGCTCCCGGGAGATCGCGATGATCTTTCAGGACCCTCTGTCGTCCCTGAACCCGATTAAGAAAATTGGCAAGCAGATTGAAGAAATTTTCACGGTCATCCATAAGACGTCGCGAAAGGAAGCGAAGAAGCGGTCCCTTGATTTGATGAGGGCGGTCGGCATTCCGGAGCCGGAGAAGCGGTATAAGCAGTATCCCTTCCATTTTTCAGGCGGAATGCGGCAGCGTATTGTCATCGCGATTGCCCTCGCCTCGAACCCGAAAATCATGATCTGCGACGAGCCGACGACGGCGCTTGACGTTACGATTCAGGCGCAGGTCCTCTCGCTTTTGGGACAGATGCAGAAGGAACGCAATCTTTCGACGATTTTCATCACTCATGATCTGGGGGTGGTAGCGCATGTGGCCGACCGGGTCGCGGTGATGTACGCCGGAAAAATCGTGGAGTACGGGACCGCCGAGGATATCTTCTACGACCCGCGCCATCCCTACACATGGAGCCTGATGGCCTCGATGCCGGATATGGATATTCAGGCCGGCGAGGAGCTTATCGCTCTGCAGGGCACGCCGCCGAATATGCTCGTTCCGCCGGAAGGCGACGCGTTTGCGGAGCGCAATCCGTGGGCGCTCAAGATCGACTTTGAGAAGGAGCCGCCGATGTTTAAGATCAGCGATACGCATTACGCGGCAACCTGGCTTCTGCATCCTTCGGCGCCGGCGATGCAGCGGCCCCCGGCGCTCGAACGCCGGATTCAGAAGAGCAGGGAGAGGAAGGAGGCGACGCGCCGTGGCTGAGACGAAGGATATCGTCCTTGACGTCCGCAACCTGAAACAGTATTTTAAGAGCGGACACGGAAGGAACAAGGTCGTAGTCAAGGCGGTCGACGATATCTCTTTTCAGATTCCCCGCGGCCAGACCTTTGGGCTGGTCGGCGAGTCCGGATGCGGAAAAACGACGACCGGACGCACCATCATCCGTCTCTATAAAGCGACCGGCGGGGAGGTTTTTTTCCAGGGGAAGCTGATTTCCGGCAAGCTCTCGAAGGAAGACCGGCGCTTTGTGTCGCAGGGAATTCAGATGATTTTTCAGGACCCGATTTCCTCGCTGGACCCGCGAATGACGATCAAGGAGATCATCGGCGAGGGCCTCTTGATCAATAAGCTGGTCAAGAATGAAGAAGAGCTTTACAGGCGCGCTCTCGAGATGATCAAGCTGGTCGGGCTGTCCGAAGACCATTTGAGCCGCTACCCGCACGAATTCTCCGGCGGTCAGCGGCAGCGGATCGGCATCGCCCGCGTGCTGGCTACCAATCCGAGCCTTGTAATTGCCGACGAGCCGATTTCCGCTCTGGATGTTTCCATTCAGGCGCAGGTTCTGAATCTTCTGAACGATCTGAAGCGCGAACTCGGCCTGACGATTCTCTTCATCGCCCACAATCTTTCCGTCGTGAAATATTTTTCGGATTATATTGGCGTGATGTATCAGGGCAAGCTGGTTGAGATGGGAACGGCGAAGGAAATCTACGCCAATCCGATTCATCCGTACACGAAAGCTCTCCTTTCCGCGATCCCCGCGCCGGACCCCTGGTCGGAGAAGTGGAGAGGCTATATCACCTACGATCCGGGCATTCACGATTACAGTGTGGAGAAACCTTCCATGCATCAGCTGGAGGGGACGCATAAGGTGTTTCTCTCAGATTCCGAGATGGAAAAATTCGCGTCGTAAGCCCGGCGGCGTTTCCCCAAAAGCCCGGCGCAGTCCGCGAAAGACAGGCGCAATCCCCAAAAGACGGGCGCAGTCCGCGAAAGCGGAGGAAAATTCTCCGAAAAATAAGCGGATGCGGGTTTTCCGAAAAATGCGCCGAACGATTGACGGTTCAAAAATTCCGTAGTACAATGAGGGCAAATCTTTGCAAAGCGAGGTAATTTTTATGGCCAATGTGGATTCGATTCTTGACGATTTCAAGAAGAACGTCGAAGAGCCTCAGGCGGCGGCCGGGGGACGTAAGCTGAAGATCGGCATCATCGGTACCGGCTGGATCGCGGAGGCGCATATTTCCAGCTATATGAAGCAGCCGGATGTGGAGATCGTGGCCGGCGCGGACCTGATCCCGGGCAAGGCGGAGAAATTCTTTAAGCGCTACGGCCTGGAGAATGTGCGGCTCTATCCGAGCCATAAGGAAATGCTGGACAACGAGGAGCTGGACGCGGTCAGCGTCTGCACCTACAACCGCACGCACGCGGAATGCGCGATATACGCTCTCGAGAAGGGCGTGAACGTCCTTTTGGAGAAGCCGATGTGCGTAACGACCGAGGAGGCCGTCGAAATCATGCGCGCCGAGCGCAAAAGCGGCAAGATTCTTTCCATCGGCTTCCAGCCGCGGCTCGACCCGAATATGCAGATGATTAAAAAGATCGTACAGTCCGGCGTGCTGGGCGATGTCTATTACATTCAGACCGGCGGCGGCCGCCGCAACGGCATTCCGGTTCCGTACGGCACCACCTTCATCGAGGAAAAGACGGCCGGCATCGGCGCGATGGCGGATATCGGCTGCTATTCGCTCGATATGGTTCTGAACGCGGTCGGCTATCCGAAACCGCTGACCATTACCGGCTACACCTCCGATTTCCTTGGAACGAGCGAGCAGTACTGGAAGTATACGCATCCCGGTTATGAGAAGATTTTCGGCGTTGAGGATTTCGCGGCGGCGTTTGTGCGCCTTGAGGGCGGCATCGTTCTGGACTTCCGGATTTCGTGGGCTATGCACATGGATACCTCCGGCGATACGCTCATCCTCGGCAAGAAAGGCGGCCTTAAGATTCCGTCGACCGAGTGCTGGAACGGCACGCTGAATCAGCCGATGAAGATTTATCACGAGATCGCGGGCAGCATGGTCGAAACCGAGATTCCAAAGATTGAAAGCAACGTTCCGCTTTTCGACAAGAAAATCCGTTCCTTCCTGGACGCGGTGCAGACGAACGGCGCCTCGCCGATTCCGTCTTCGCAGATTCTTTACAATCAGGCGATTATCGACGGAATTGTAAAGTCCGCGAAGGCAGGGCACGAGATCAAGGTAGAGATTCCGGAAATCTGAACGCTGTGCGGAATCCATGCGCAAGCGCATTAAAATCCGTGTGAACGGGCACCCAAATTCGCGTGGAAAAGCATCAAAATCCGTGTGAAAGAGCATCAATTTGAATAAAAAAAGCATCCGTGCATTGAAATTTTTGTGCCTGATGCTTTTTTTATTGGAATACATGCAGGAAAAGAGCGCGCAACTTGCAAAACGAAGAGAAACGGCGTATAATAAACCGCAAAATAGTAAAATAATTGCAGGAAATTTTCTTTAATGATGTAAAGTGGAAGAAAAAGGAAAGAAAGATATGATGAAAGACGAAAACCGCAAAAACAGGTGTAACGGAAACGGCATGAACAGGTATGAGGAAATGAGCGGCGCGGAACTTGCGGAACTGCATTCCCGCCTGCAGGCGGAGTACGAAGCCGTTTGCAAAAAAGGAATTCATCTGGATATGTCAAGGGGGAAACCCAGTCTTGAGCAGGTCAACCTTTCCATGCAGATGTTAGCGTCGATACCGGCCCGGGAGGAGGACTGCATCAATGAAGAAGGACTGGACTGCCGCAATTACGGCGGGCTTTCCGGTATCATTGAGGCGAAGCGCCTTTTGAGCGAAATCATAGAGTGCCCGGTGGAAAATATTATCATTTACGGCAATTCCAGTCTGGAGATCATGTACAGCGCCCTGTCGCGGGCGATGCTGCGCGGCGTTATGGGCGGAACGCCCTGGTCGAAGCAGGGACAGATTCGCTTTCTCTGTCCGGTTCCCGGCTATGACCGGCATTTTGCGATGACAGAATATTTCGGCATCGAAATGGTGAACATTCCCATGCACAGCGATGGCCCGGAT
>CAYUPA010000058.1:6293-8447 GCA_964446565.1 uncultured Lachnospiraceae bacterium | reverse complement strand
TGGTCCTGCTCGACGACGACCCATTTCGCTCCGCAGCGGATGGCGGTATCGATAATGCCAGGGATATCCTGCACCCCGTAGCCGACCGGACGGAACGCGAAAGCCGTCTCTTCTTCCTTTTTTTCCTCTTCCTTTATGCCGATCAGTTCGTACATGTGCGCGGACTTCTGGCCGACATAATCTTTCAGATGCACGACGGGGCAGCGTCCCGCGTACTTTTCGATATACCGCTTCGGGCATTCGCCGGCCACCCGGACCCAGCAGGTGTCAAGCTCGGTCTGAAGCAGTTCCGGACCGATCTTCTGATACAGATAATCGAGCCCGTAGGTTCCGTCTTCCATTTTAACAAACTCAAAATCATGGTTATGATACAGAAGAACGATACCGTGCCGGCTGCAGCATTCGCCGATTCGGCGGATGTTGTCGAGCACCTCGCCAAAATTCGCCCGCCCCGGACGGTATTCTTCGTTCAGGTAGGGAACGGCGATGTATTCGCAGCCGATGGCCTTGTAATCGGAAACCGTCTTTTCCATGTCGCCGATCAGTTCCAGATACGGAACATGCGCGGAGATCGCCCGGATGCCCGTTTCGTCCAGCATCGCGCGGACCTCTTTCGCCTCATGACCATACAGTCCCGCAAGCTCTACGCCGTCGTAGCCCATTTCCTTCAGCTTCGCAAGCGTCCCCTTAAGGTCCTTTGCGGCCTCGTCCCGAACGGAATACACCTGAATTCCAACCGGAATCTGTTTCATAGCAAAAGCCTCCTTTTTATTTAACCGGAATACCGGTTGTTTACGTACCGTCACCAGGCGCCTCCGAATTCGGACAGCCGCAGGCCCTTATTATGTTCCAGCGCCCACGATATATTCCATTCATTTGTAAAGAGCAGAAGGCGGCCTCCCTTAAAATCCTCAACGAGCCGTGTATCGGAGGTCAGGATGAGAGCGGAAGGATCCACATCCTCGTTCTCGATCCAGCGAATGAACTGATAGGGCAGCATTTCCATATGAATGTCGATGTTGTATTCATTTTTCAGGCGGTATTCGAGTACATCGAACTGCAGCGTGCCGACGGCGCCGACCAGAACCTCCTCCATGCCCCTTCCCGGTTCCTGAAAAATCTGAATCGCGCCCTCCTCCGCGATCTGCGTGGTTCCCTTGATGAACTGCTTGCGTTTAAGCGTATCCACCTGTCGGAGCCTCGCAAAATGCTCCGGCGCGAAAGTCGGAATACCCTGATACCGAAAATCCTCCCCCGGCAGGCAGATCGTATCGCCAATCGCGAAGATGCCCGGATCGAAGACGCTGATGATATCGCCCGCGTACGCCTCGTCCACGATGGAACGGTCCTGCGCCATCAGCTGCTGCGGCTGCGACAGGCGGAACTTTTTCCCGCTCTGCACATGACAGATTTCCATTCCCTTTTCAAAGCGGCCGGAAACGATGCGGAAAAAAGCGGCCCGGTCGCGGTGCGCCTTGTTCATGTTTGCCTGAATCTTAAAAACAAACGCCGAAAACCCGTCTTCCACCGGATCGATCGTCCGCCGGTCCGCTTCCCGGGGCAGCGGCGATGTCGTCATCGTTATGAAATCCTTCAAAAAGGGTTCGACCCCGAAATTCGTCAGCGCCGAACCGAAAAAAACCGGCGACAGTCCGCCTTCGCGCACCAGATTCAGATCGAATTCGCGGCTCGCCCCGTCCAGAAGGGCGATTTCCTCCGCAAGCCGGTCCCGCGCCGCCTCGCCGATGAGCGAGGAAAGCGCCGGGTCTTCGATGTCTGTGACCTCTGTCTTTACTTCCTTTTGCCCATTGTTCGGCGTAAAAGAAAGAATGGAGTGCGAACGCCGGTCATAGACGCCCTGAAACTCCCTGCCGGAGCCGATCGGCCAGTTCACGGGGCAGGTTTCTATGCCAAGCTCCTTTTCGATATCCTCAAGCAGATCGAAGGAATCCCGGGCCTCGCGGTCCATTTTGTTGATGAACGTAAAGACCGGGATGCGGCGCAGCCGGCAGACCTTAAACAGCTTGCGGGTCTGCGCCTCCACGCCCTTGGACGCGTCAATCACCATGACCGCGGAATCGGCCGCCATCAGCGTACGGTAGGTATCCTCGGAGAAATCCTGATGGCCCGGCGTATCGAGAATGTTGATACAGT
>CAYUPA010000058.1:3377-6283 GCA_964446565.1 uncultured Lachnospiraceae bacterium | reverse complement strand
GCCTCCATATTCAAACTGCATAACGGACGACGTAACCGAAATACCGCGCTGCTTTTCGATCTCCATCCAGTCCGAAACGACGTGCCGCGCCGTCTTCTTCCCCTTTACGGACCCCGCGAGCGCGATCGCGCCGCCGTAAAGCAGCAGCTTTTCGGTCAAAGTCGTCTTTCCGGCGTCCGGATGCGAAATAATGGCAAAGGTCCGCCGCCGCTCAATCTCCTGTTGTAACGTTCTCAAAATGGAGCCTCTTTTCGTATTCTGCGCTGTATTTCCGTTTCCGCTTTCCCGCCGGGCCGGCACGTCTCTGTGCCCGCAGCCTGTTCCGGCGCGCTCTGCCGCCCCGCGGCAGATTATACAGAAGGCTGTGAAAAAAGAAGCGTCCGCTTCCGTTTCTCACAGCCTTGATGGGATTAACTGGGCTCGAACCAGCGACCTCTACGATGTGAGCGTAGCGCTCTGACCGACTGAGCTATAATCCCGCGAATGCACAGGGAAAGAAAAAGCTGGGATTAATTGGGCTCGAACCAACGACCTCTACGATGTCAACGTAGCGCTCTGACCAACTGAGCTATAATCCCGAACAACGAAATAGATTATACATCAGAAAAAACCGTTTGTAAACCCCTCTTTCAGGATAAAATTTCCGGGCCGTACCGCGTTAGAAACCGCTCGGCGTTCCGGCTGAGAATCTGTTCCGTAAACCGCGAACCAAGATGCAGGCTCTCAAGGTCCTTTAGCTCCTGCTCCGGCGTCGCAAGAGGATAATCCGTGCCGAAGAAAATCTTTTCCGGATCATGCGAGGCGAAGAGCTTCTTCGCGTATTCTTTCGGGACAAAGCGGATCGTGCTGGAAGTGTCGAGATAGACGTTCTCCCGTCCGTACAGACAGTCCAGCGCCTCATCCCACCGCTGATAGCCTCCCATGTGCGCCGCGATGACAATGAGTTTCGGATGCCGCTCAAGGACCGCCTTAAGGCGGTGCGGCGCTGAAAAATCATACCGCGCATCGCCCATGTGCATCATGATCGGGATCTGCTGTTCCGCAAGAATGTCATAGATTCGGTCCATCCGCGGGTCGTCGATCGGAAACCGCTGCATATCGGAATGAATTTTAACGCCTGTCATTTTCGAGGCGATCAGGCCTTCGATTGTCGTTTCCGGCTCCTCCATATCGGGATGAACCGCGCCGAAACCGACGATGTCCTTAGCGAGAACGGAGGCGAGAAAATGGTTGATGGAAGGCACCTGATCCGCGCGCGAGGCCACGCTTAAAACGACAGAACGGCTTACCCCTGCTTTCTTCATGTGAGAACGGATATCCTCGAGAGTGCCGGCTCCCGACGCCTTAAGCCCGTAGAAATCTTCCACAAAGCCGACGCCCTTCGCAGCGATGCCGTCCGGATAGATATGCGTATGAAAATCGATCATTGTATGCTCCGTTTTCAATAAAATTACAGGAACCGCAGAACCTGCTCCGGGCGCATCGCGACCGCCCGGGCGCCGTTTGTCAAAAGTTCCCCTTCATCCCGGAATCCCCAGCCTGCGCCAATCGTCAGGCACCCGGCCCGGACGCCCGTCTGCATATCGATCGCGGTATCGCCGAGATACAGGCACTCCTCCGGCGTATGATGAAGCTCTTTCGCAATCCGGAACACGCCGTCCGGATCGGGTTTGCGCTTCAGACCTTCCATGGCGCCGTAGACGGCCGCAAACAGGCCGCCCGGGAAAAACGCCCGAATAAGATTCTGCACCTGCACCTGCGGCTTGTTGGACAAAACCGCAAGATCGACGCGAAGACGATGCAGCGCCCCAAGCAGGTCCAGCATACCATCGTAATACTTTGTTTTATAGGTCGTATTCGCGTCATATTCCGCCCGGTAGCTTTGAAGCACCGCGTCAAAATCCGTCTCCGGATCGCCGCCGGCCCGAAGAAGCATCTTCCGGATCAGAACCGGCGCGCCTTCGCCGACGAGATAGCGGTATTCGTCTTCCGGAATCGAAGGATACCCCTGTTTCGCAAGCGCCCGATTTGCAAAATGCGCAATCGACGGCAGCGTGTTCAGCAGCGTTCCGTCCAGATCAAAGATGACGGCCTTTATCGCGGATGCGTCCCGGCCCGTTGTCATTCGGCTCTCTCCCTCCGTCGTAAAATCGCGATACTCTTTCTTAATTTTTTGATTATACTCCGGTTCTCCCTGTATTTCAATTGCTTTTTTCCCTTAAATGCAGTACAATGAAAGCCGGTATGCAGCAGCGGTCCCTGTTTTTCCGGGGACGGACAGCGTTCGACAGAAAGAAAGAGGTCGTTATGGCACGAACCAGACAGAAAAAAGAATCCGAAACGAAAGAACCCCTCACCCGCGTTACACCGCCGCTTGACAAGGGCTTAACCGCCGAAGAGGTGCAGGAACGGATCGATAAAGGGTACACGAACCGGCCTGTGGAAAACGCGACGGATACCGTCGGACAGATCATAAAGCACAATGTCCTGACGTTTTTCAATCTGCTGTTTTTTCTGCTGGCCCTCTGCATCATTCTGGTCAGGTCCTACTCGAATCTGCTGTTCATGCCGGTCGTCCTGATCAACATCGCGATCGGAATCGTGCAGGAGATACGCGCCAAGCGCGTGATCGACCGACTGACCCTTCTGTCGGCGCCGGAAGCGGTTGTCCTGCGCGACGGCAAGGAGCTTCACATTCCGACCGCGGACCTTGTCATAGACGATATCGTTCATTTCGCCGCGGGCAATCAGATTCCGGCGGACGCCATCGTTCTTTCGGGGCAGGTTCAGGTGAACGAATCGCTGATCACCGGCGAACCCGATGAAATCACAAAAAACGCCGGCGATTCGCTGTATTCCGGAAGTTATGTCATTTCCGGCCGCTGCGAGGCCATCCTCGACAAGGT
>CAYUPA010000058.1:1515-3367 GCA_964446565.1 uncultured Lachnospiraceae bacterium | reverse complement strand
CCCGTCTTACGGTGGAGGCTAAAAAGAAAAAGAAGCCGAACCGTTCCGAAATGATGAAATCCTTAAACCGCCTGATCAAATGCATCGGATTTTTGATTCTGCCGTTAGGATGCATCATGTTCTACCGCTCCCATTTCGAGCTTGGAAATACCCTGCAGGATTCCGTCGTCAGCACCGTGGCCGCCCTCGTCGGCATGATTCCGGAAGGGCTGTACCTTCTGACCAGCATTGCGCTCGCCGTCAGTGTAATGCGCCTTGCGAAGAAAAAGACGCTGGTCCATGAAATGAGCTGCATCGAAACCCTCGCCCGGGTCGACGTTCTGTGCGTCGATAAGACGGGAACGATGACAGAGCCGGATATGCAGGTTACAGATCTGTACATTCTGGATAAGAAGGAAAGCGAAACGGACATTCATCAGCTTCTGGCCTCCATCACAGGCGCACTGGAATCAGACAACGCGACGATGGAGGCGCTTAAGGCCGCATACTCGCACCCTTCACCCCGCCGCGCCGTTAAAATCCTTCCTTTTTCGCCCGCGCTGAAATACAGCGGCGCCTCGTTTGACGGCGAAACGACCTATCTGGTCGGGGCGCCGGAGTTCATCATGCCGGACGTTGATTTTGAACTGCAGCAGCTGATCGACCAGTATGCCCGGCAGGGCAAGCGCGTGCTTCTTCTTGCCTCCTGCTCCGGACTGCCGAATAAGCCGAAGATACCGGACGCGTTCCCCATCGCGTTAATCGCGCTGATGAATCCGATCCGGCGCGAAGCGAAACAGACGTTTCGCTACTTTGCGGGGCAGGGCGTTACAATCAAGGTCATTTCCGGCGACAATCCCTTAACGGTATCCCGCATCGCGCAGAGCGCGGGCATCGAACACGCGGAGTCGTATGTGGACGCCTCCACGTTCATGGATGAGGAATCGCTTGCAAAAGCCGCCGACCAGTATACGGTCTTCGGACGGGTGACCCCCGACCAGAAGCGCACGCTCATCCGGTCTCTGAAACGGGCGGGCCATACCGTAGCGATGACGGGCGACGGCGTAAACGACGTCCTGGCGCTCAAGGACGCGGACTGCAGCATCGCGATGGCCTCCGGCAGCGACGCCGCGTGTCAGATTTCGCAGCTGGTTCTTCTCGATTCCAATTTCGCCTCCATGCCGTCTGTCGTCGACGAAGGGCGGCGTGTCGTCAATAACATCGAACGCGCCGCCTCCCTGTTCCTTGTAAAAAATATTTTTTCCATTCTGATCGCTGTGGTTGCGATTTTCGCGCCGCTGACCTATCCGCTGACCCCCCTGCAGCTTTCGCTGATCAGCACGCTGACGATCGGAGTTCCTTCGTTCTTTTTGGCTTTGGAACCGAATACGAACCGGGTGCAGGGACACTTCCTTAAAAACGTCCTGTTCCGCGCCGCGCCGGCCGGCCTCACCGATCTGTTCCTGGTCCTGGGCTGTCTTGCCTTTGCGGCAGTCTTCTCCATCAATATGGATGAGGCCTCTACAATCTGCGTCATTCTGATGGGGTATGTCGGCTTCCTGATGCTCTTCCGCGTCTGTTCCCCGTTTAACCTGAAACGGAAGGTCCTATGGACGCTGTTAGTCGCCGCGTTTCTGGTCCAGATCGTATTCTTCGGCTCCCTGATCGGGCTGGTCCGTCTCTCCGTCGGAAGTCTTCTTGTGCTGATCGTGTTTCTCCTTCTTGCCCTGCCGACGATCCGTTCGATTACGGCGATGATGAATTCGATCGCGGATTTCTGGAAACAGAAGGTCATCCCGTCCTTTGAGAAGCTGCTTCGCAAGTGGAAGGAATGAACGCCTCTCCGCTTGTATTCGATCTGCGGCCGCCGCGA
>CAYUPA010000058.1:0-1415 GCA_964446565.1 uncultured Lachnospiraceae bacterium | reverse complement strand
GCAAGTGGAAGGAATGAACGCCTCTCCGCTTGTATTCGATCTGCGGCCGCCGCGACAGGTTTATTCGATCTGCAGCTGCTGCGACTGCGTTTTGTTATGCTGCTCGATCAGATTGTTGATCTTCTGCGCGGGGTCCAGCATGACCCTGACGGAAACGTCATGATTCAGCGACGCGATAAAGTACGCGATATATTTGGAGCAGTCCACCTCATAGTACCATGGCGCCGCGAGCAGTTCCGGACGGCGGTAGGTCAGGTTGGTCGAAAGAACGCCCGCAAGATACCCTCTGTCAACCGCGTCCTGGAACGGCTCGATCCCCTCTGTAAATAGCGCGTAGGTACAGCCGGCGAAAATTCGCCGCGCCCCGCGGTGATGAAGGTCTTTCGCAAGGTCCAGCATCGAATCGCCGGAGGCGATGATGTCGTCGTAGACCAGAATATCCTTTCCTTCGATGTTCTTTCCAAGGAATTCATGCGCAACGATCGGGTTGTGTCCGTTTACAACCTGCGAATAATCGCGTCTCTTGTAATACATGCCCAGATCGAGGCCCAAAATGGAGGCATAGTAGACATTGCGGTCCATCGCGCCTTCATCCGGGCTTACGACCATCAGATGATTTTTGTCAACGACGATATCCGGCACATGGCGCAGCAGCGCCTTTAAGGTCTGATAGGACGGCATAATGTTGTCGAAGCCCATAATCGGAATTGCATTCTGTACGCGCGGGTCGTGCGCGTCGAAGGTGATGATGGAGCTGACGCCCATATTCTGCAGCTCCTGCAGCGCCATGGCGCAGTCCAACGATTCGCGGTAATTGCGGCGGTGCTGGCGTCCTTCGTAAAGAAACGGCATAATCACGATCAGACGATGCGCCTTCCCGCTGGCCGCCGCAATCGCGCGCTTCAGGTCCTGAAAATGCTCGTCCGGCGACATGGGAACCTTTTGCCCGTACATGGTATACGTACAGTTGTAATTGCCCACATCAGTCAAAAGGAACAGGTCCTTTCCCCGTACGGATTCGTGAATCATCGCCTTCGCGTCGCCGTTCTGGAAACGCGGACAGCTCACGTCCACAAGAAAAGACTCCTGTTCCTGCCCATTGTAAAGATCGCGGTATAACCTCCGTAAATGCTGATCGACCTTTTGACCCAGTTCCGTAGCGCTGGGCATGGCCATCAGGCCCAGCTTCGCCACCTGCCGTTCGTCAGTGATACTTGTCATTTCGCAATAACCCGCTTTCTAATCCGTATGCAATTCGATTTTCAGGACGTGCCCGGAAACAATTCAGATTGTACCATACATCTTTAATGAAGGAAAGTCCCAAAATAGAAAATCGGCGCGAAAAATATCCCTGGGTTAATCGATCGGGTAGGAGGCTGGCCATTAGTTGGCCAGCCGACCTCCCACAGAACCGT
>CAYUPA010000057.1:1301-8527 GCA_964446565.1 uncultured Lachnospiraceae bacterium | reverse complement strand
TCAGCCAGTCCCGGCTCGGCCCCTTGGAATTCTGCGAGGTGATGATTTCCACGCGGTCGCCGTTTTTGATCTCATAGTCCAGCGTGACGATCCGGCCGTTCACGCGGGCGCCGACCATCTTATTTCCCACGGCGCTGTGAATCTGATAGGCAAAATCGATCGGCGTCGAACCCGCCGCGAGTTCGATCACGTCGCCTTTGGGAGAAAACGCGTACACCGAATCCTTGAACGAATCCAGATCGAGCCGCAGGGCGTCCATAAACTCCTTGTTGTCGGAGAGGTCCTGCTGCCATTCCAGAATCTTCTGCAGCCACTTCATCTTCTCCTCTTCAGTGACGGCCTTCTCCCCTGTGTTTTCCTTATATTTCCAGTGCGCTGCGATTCCGTATTCCGCCGTCCTGTGCATTTCGACCGTGCGAATCTGCACCTCGAACGGCTCGCCGCCCGGGCCCATCAGCGTCGTATGCAGAGACTGGTACATATTCTGCTTGGGCATCGCGATGTAATCCTTAAACCGGCCGGGCATCGGCGTATACATTTCGTGAATGACGCCGAGGGCCCCGTAGCAGTCCTTGACCGAACTTACAATCGCCCGCACGGCGAACAGATCGTAAATCTGATCCAGACTCCTGTTTTTGCTCACCATCTTGCGGTAGATGCTGAAAAAATGTTTGGGCCGCCCGGTGACCTGCGCTTCAATCCCCACGCCGTCGAGGGCGCTCTGAATTTCGGAGACAATCTTTTCAATGAACTGCTCCCTCTCGCTGCGCTTCTTTTTGATCTGATTGACCAGATCGTAATAGATGTCCGGCTCCAGATATTTTAAGGAAAGGTCTTCCAGTTCGACCTTGATTTTGGAAATGCCGAGGCGATGAGCGATCGGCGCGTAAATATCCAGCGTCTCCCGGGCTTTTTCAAGCTGTTTCGCCCGGCTTTTATACTCAAGGGTCTGCATATTATGCAAACGGTCCGCCAGTTTGATCAGAATGACGCGGATATCCTTCGCCATCGCCAGAAACAGCTTCCGGTAATTCTCCGCCTGAATCTCTTCTTTGTCGCTCGTCGCGTAGGTCAGCTGCTTCAGTTTCGTGACGCCGTCGACCAGCCCCGCGACATCCTCGCCGAACCGTTCCCGGATCTCCTCGATCGTTACGTCCGTGTCCTCCGCCACATCGTGCAGGAGGCCCGCGATGATCGTCTCAAGGTCCAGTTCCAAATCCGCGAGATACATTGCGACGTGAATCGGATGAATGACATAGGGCTCGCCGGACTGCCGAAACTGCCCTTCGTGCGCCCTCTCCGCAAGATGATAGGCCTCCTCGACTTTACTCAGGTCCTGCGCCGGATGATATCTTCGTATTTTGTCGAGAAGCGCATCTAATGAATAATCCATTTTACACGCGCATGGCGATCTGATCGCCCATTTCGCTGCAGGAAACGGAGGACTGTCCCTTTTGCGCAAGGTCCGCCGTGCGGTATCCCTCCGTAAGCACCTGCCGCACCGCCGTTTCCACCGCGTTCGCCTCGCTGTCCAAATCAAAGGAATAGCGCAGCATCATCGCCATCGAAAGAATCGTCGCGATCGGATTGGCGATGTTTTTGCCCGCGATATCCGGCGCCGCGCCGTGGCACGGCTCATACAGCCCGAAACGTCCCTCCGCGAGGCTTGCGGACGGAAGCATCCCGATCGAGCCGGTGATCATGCTCGCCTCGTCCGAGAGAATGTCGCCGAACATGTTCTCTGTCAAAATGACGTCGAACTGTGCCGGATCCTTCACGAGCTGCATCGCGCAGTTGTCCACCAGCATGTGGCTGAGCCGCACGTCCGGATAGTCCTCCGCAACCTCGGATACGACCTTGTGCCAGAGTCTGGAGGAATCGAGAACATTGGCCTTGTCCACGCTGATGACGTTTTTCCGGCGCTTTTCGGCGATTTCGAAGGCCTTGACCGCGATTCTGCGAATCTCGTTCTCATCGTAGCGCAGCGTATCGACCGCCGTCATCACCCCGCCGATCCGCTCTGTTCTGCGCTCACCGAAATACAGACCGCCTGTCAGTTCGCGGACGACAATCATGTCGAAGCCCGCCTCGGCGATGGACGCCCGGAGCGGACAGGCTCCTTTCAGCTCATCGTACAGATACGCGGGACGCAGGTTGGCAAAGAGCCCCAACCCCTTGCGAATCGCAAGAAGCCCCGCCTCCGGGCGCAGATTCGGAGGCAGTTCGTACCACGCGTCCTTTCCCACGATGCCGCCGACGGCGCCAAGAAGCACCGCGTCGCTGTCCTTCGCCGCAGTAAGCGCCTCGTCGGTCAGCGGCACGCCGTAGCGGTCGATGGAACAGCCGCCCATCAGAATGTTCCTGTAGTGAATCCTGTGCCCGTATTTTTCACAGACCCGGTCCAAAACCTTCACCGCCTCGCGGACGATTTCCGGCCCGATTCCGTCGCCGCCGATCAGTGCAACCGTTAATTCCATCATTCCCCCTCCGTTTCTGTTACGCCGCCATTCGGCGCCGATGTTCTGCTTTCCGGTCTCGTTATTTTGCCGTCCGGCGCCGATGCTCTGCTTGCCGGCCTCGTTATTTTGCCGTCCGGCGCCGTTATTCCGCCGTCCGGTTCAGGACAAACTCCCTGCCCGCCGCAAACGCTTTTGCGTTGAGTTCATAGAGGCCCGGCTTTTTACCGGCAAAGAGCTCCTTCATGACGTTCAGAATATTCGCCTCCGGAATCAGGGACTGCAGGGCGCTGTAGGCCCCAAGCATGACGATATTGAGCGAGCGCAGGCTTCCCGCTTCCTGCGCGAGGTCCCCTGCCGGCACGTAACAGGCTCTAACATCCTTCCTCGCGACCCTGCGTCGGATCATCGAGGCGTTTACGATCACGGCCGCGCCGTTTCCGGCTTCTTCTTCAAAACGCGCAAGGGACGGTTCGTTGAACGCCAGCAGGGCCGTGGCCTCGCTGATCAGAGGACAGGCTATCGCCTCGTCCGAGATGATGACCTGACAGTTCGCCGTGCCGCCGCGCATCTCCGGCCCGTAGGACGGCAGGAAGGAAACCTCCAGGTCTTCCTTCATCCCGGCGGCGCAGAGAATCTTGCCGACGGACAGAACGCCCTGCCCGCCGAACCCCGCGATAAGTATCCGGTCCTCCCTCATGATTCAGCCTCCTGATCCTTATAGACGCCCAGCGGAAACTGCGGAACCATCCTGTCCTTAATCCATTGCAGCGCCTCTGCGGGCGCCATGCCCCAGTTGGTCGGACAGCTCGAAAGCACCTCGACCATGGAAAATCCCCTGCCGTCAATCTGGTTCTGAAACGCTTTTTTGATGGCCGCCTTCGCCTTGCGGATATGCGGCACATCATGCATGGAAACTCTCTCGATGTACCGGGCGCCTTCTGTCACAGCCAGCAGCTCGCACATTTTCATCGGATAGCCCGCAAATTTGGGGTCCCGTCCGTAGGGGCTCGTCGTCGTGACCTGTCCCGTAAGCGTCGTCGGGGCCATCTGGCCGCCGGTCATGCCGTAAATCGCGTTATTGATGAAGATCACGGTAATATTCTCGCCGCGATTGGCCGCGTGCACGATCTCCGCCATACCGATCGAGGCCAGATCGCCGTCGCCCTGATAGGTAAAGACGATATTTTCCGGATGTACGCGCTTGATGCCGGTCGCGACCGCCGGCGCCCGTCCGTGGGCGGCCTCCAGCATGTCCACGTTAAAATAATTATAGGCGAATACCGCGCAGCCAACCGGCGCGATGCCGATCGTATCCCCCTGAATGCCAAGCTCGTCGATCGCCTCCGCAATCAGCCTGTGCACGATGCCGTGCGTACAGCCCGGGCAGTAGTGAAAGGGCGCATCCGTAAGCGCTCCGGGTCTTGAAAATTCCTTTTCCATCTGCTAACCTCCCTTCCCCTACGCCCGTTCGGACCGCAGAATATAGTCCATGATTTCCTTCGCGGTCGGAATGACGCCGCCGGTCCGCCCATAGAAATCAACCGGACAGCGTCCGTTTACGGCAAGACGAACATCCTCGACCATCTGCCCCATGCTCATTTCCAATGTGATAACCCGCCGGACCGTGCCCTGATCCAAAACCGTCCGGATGGCCTCCGCGGGGAAGGGCCACAGGGTGATCGGCCGGACGAGCCCGATCTTCGGCGTACCCTCCATCCGGGCGATCTTCGAAATCACGCTTTTCGCGATGCGGGCGACCGTACCATAGGCGCACAGAAGGATGTCCGCCCCTTCCGCGGCGCAGGTCTCCGAGAGAACCTCGTTCTTTTCAATCGCCGCGTAGGTCGTAAAGAGCTCGCGGTTCAAATTCTCAAGAGCCTCCGGCTCCATGTACAGCGAATTGATGACGCTGCGGACGCGCCCGTTCTTAAATCCTCGCGCGGCCCAGCTCATGTCCGCCTTCGGCCTCGGCGTATACCGGCCGAAAGAGACCGGCTCCATCATCTGTCCCAGCGTCCCGTCCCCCAGAATCATCACGGGAACGCGGTACTGCTCCGCGACGTCAAAGGCAAGCTGCGTCAGGTCCGCCATTTCCTGCAGCGTCGCCGGCGCGTAAACGACGAGGTGATAATCCCCGTGGCCCCCGCCTTTGGTCGCCTGAAAATAATCGGACTGTGAAGGCTGTATGCCGCCGAGACCCGGCCCCCCGCGCATCATGTTCACGATGACGCAGGGAAGGCGCGAGGCCGCGATATAGGAAATGCCTTCCTGTTTGAGACTGATGCCGGGGCTTGAGGAGGAGGTCATGACCCGGGCGCCGGTCGAAGCCTCTCCATAGACCATGTTGATCGCCGCGACCTCCGATTCCGCCTGGACAAAGGTGCGTCCGAGCCTTGGCATCTTCTTTGCGAAATATTCGGGAACCTCGTTCTGCGGGGTGATCGGATATCCGAAAAACGCTTCGCAGCCCGCCTGAATCGCCGCTTCCGCGACGGCCTCCGTTCCCTTCATTAAAATTCTGGTTTCCTTTATTCCGGTTTTGTTCATCGGCTATTCTCCTTTCTCCCGCAGGATCGTGATCGCCACGTCCGGACAGATCACCGCGCAGGACCCGCAGAGAATGCACTGCGTACTGTCCGCCATCATGGCAGGCGCGTAGCCTTTTTCATTGAGCGCGTGGGAATTTAATGTCAGAATCTTCTTTGGACACACGGAAACGCAAAGGCCGCAGCCCTTGCACCTTGCAGTGTCAATATGGATCATACTCATGGTTTACTGCGAATCTCCTTTCGGTAAGCGCTACTGCCACGGCGCCTTTAACACAGGGCGCATCGGAATCCAGTATTCCGATAAGCCTTCCGGCAGATATTCCGGCATGCAGGCGGTATAGACCGGCTCTTTAATCCCGAGAATGCCGGCCGCCGCCTCCGCTTCCTCCTGTCCCTTCCGCACGGTGGATACGGTCGTTTCGTCCATCATGTGCGTATTGTTGATCACGCCGGTAATCCGAAGGCCGCTCGCGGACTGGATCGCCCGGGCCATCTCCACGATTTCCGTCCGGTCTTTTGTAAAAGGGCGGTTAATGTTGACGACCAGCATCATGTCGCAGCCCTGCGCAAGGAGCTGCCTGTGATAGCGTCCAAGAATCCGCGCCCCGGCCTCGTCCCCGCCCACGTCGACAAGCAGCCGTCCGTCCGCTGCGGAAAACGCGCCGTCCATCTGCGGCGTCAGGGCGGGAATATCAACCTCGCTTACCGCAAAGCGCGGCGACAGCACTGTCACGCCCGCCTCCTTAAGCCTCTCTGCCTCTTCGCTCGTCCGAAGAAAGACGTTGACGGTATCCAGATCGAGGATCGTGGTCTTACCCCGCGCGGCGCAACGAAGAGCCTCGCCGATCGCAAGCTCCGTTTTGCCGCTGCCGAAGTGCCCGGTAAAGAGCGTTATCCGCCGCGATCCAATTCTCGTCACCAAAAGCGCCCCGTCCTCCCTTCGTGTTTGCAAATCGCTGTTATTATACCGCGGACCGTTTCAAAAAACAAGGCGCAGGGCTTTTTTCCGCGTGGATTTTAGCTGTTTTACTCGATGACGCCCCGGATTTCGCTGATATCCCCGACCCCGGTTTTTTCCATGAACGATTCAAGCTCCCCGAGAATCCGGACCGGGGCCGCGGGTTCTACAAGCGCCGCCGTGCCCACCGCGACCATCGTCGCGCCCGCCATGATGAACTCCGCCGCGTCCTCGCCGCTTTCGACGCCGCCCATGCCAATGATGGGCAGCGAACAGGCCCTGTGGACCGCATAGACCATCCGGACCGCCACCGGCTTGACCGCGGGGCCGGAAAGTCCGCCGACCTTGCGCGCAAGCACAGGCCTCCTGCGGTAGACGTCGATCCGCATCCCCAAAAGCGTATTGATCAGCGACAGGGCGTCCGCCCCTCCGGCCTCGGCCGCCTTCGCGATCTCCGTGATATCCGTTACGTTCGGCGTGAGCTTAACGATCAAAGGCTTCCCGCCGCATTCTTTTCGGACCTTCGAGACGATGGTCTCCACAGCCTTCGCATCCGTGCCGAAGGACGCGCCCCCCTCCTCGATGTTCGGACAGGAGATGTTCAGTTCCAGCAAATCCGCGTCGGAGCCGCCGAGCCGCCGCGCCACCGCGAGGTATTCCGATACCGTATGGCCCGCCATATTGACGATCACGCGGGTATCGTAATGTTTCAGAAAGGCAAGGTCTTCCGTGAGGACCGCGTCGACGCCGGGGTTCATTAAACCGACAGAATTTAACATGCCTCCGCAGGTTTCCGCGATGCGGGGCGTCGGGTTCCCTTCCCAGGGCTCGGCGGAGACGCCCTTCAGCGTCACCGCGCCCAGACGGCTGATATCATAGAACGCCGCGTCCGCCTGCGGATTAAAGGTGCCGGAGGCCGTCGCGATCGGATTCTTCATGGGCAGGCCGCAGAACGTAACCTGCAGGTTTCTATTCGGCACCGAAGATCACATCCTTTCCCGGAAAGACGGGGCCGAGCTTACAGACGCCCTTTTGCACGACGGAGCCGTCCGGCTGGCGAAGTTTCACGGGACAGCCCGCGCACGCGCCGAACCCGCAGCCCATCCTCTCCTCCAGCGAAAACCACGTTTCGACCGCTTTATCCTGCTGCCAGGCCTGAAGGGCCTTCAGCATGGGAACCGGACCGCAGGCATAGAGCACGCGCCTGGGAGAGGAATTTTCCTCTTCATGGGGAATTTTTTCACCCTCAATGGGAAATAT
>CAYUPA010000057.1:0-1291 GCA_964446565.1 uncultured Lachnospiraceae bacterium | reverse complement strand
TCTTTTTCAAACGCCCTGATCCTGTCGATTACAGTACCTTTGAATCCGCACGCGCCGGTGTCGCTTGCGGTATAGACCGCGCCGTACCGCGAAAACGCCGTTTCGATCCATGGTTCGCCTCGAAAGCCCAGAAAGGCGCGGATTTCCTTCGCCGGATACCGCGCGCGCAGCTCCCTCGCGAGAAGGTGGAGCGGCGGAATGCCCAGACCGCCTCCGACAAGAAAGATTTCCTCCGCCTCCTCGGCGGCCTCCAGCGGAAAGCCGTTCCCAAGAGGCCCCAGCGCGCAGAGGACATCGCCCGCGGCATACCCCGCGAATTCCCGCGTGCCCTCGCCAACGACCGCGTATATCATCGAAATCGTTCCCAGCTCCCGGTCCACGTCGTAGAGGCTCAGAGGCCGCGGCAGAAGGCGGCTTTTATCTTTACAGTACAAATTGACAAACTGCCCCGCGCGGGCCGATTCCGCAATCGGCCAGGCGTTAAGGACAATTTCGTATATGCTGTCCGCAAGCTGACGCTGCCTGCGAATCACCAACGCTTCTTTTTTCAACGCCCCAGCGCCTCCCGAAGATCACGCCTCATATCGAGGACCGCCTCGCGGGCGGCCTCCGCAAAACGGGCCTCCGTAAAACGATCGCTGTACTTCGGATTCTGCCACGCGCCGATGATGCCGCGGGACGAGTTGACGACGGCGCCGATGCCGTCCCGATTGAAGCAGCCGGCAAGATCGGAGGCCTTCGCGCCCTGCGCCCCGTACCCCGGGACCAGAAAGAAGGTGTGAGGCAAAATTTTGCGCAGTCTGTCGCCCTGCGCCGGATACGTCGCCCCGACGACCGCGCCGACATCCGAAAAGCCGTACTCCCCGCGAAAAGGCTCTCCCCATTCTTCGATCTTACGGCCGATCACCTCGTAGAGCGGCTCCCTGCTTTCGCCGACCGGAAGGTCCTGAATCTCGCCGCCGCCGGGATTGGAGGTTTTGCACAGCAGGAAAACACCCTTGTTATACCTCCGCATCGGCTCGAAAAACGGTTCGATGGACTCTTCGCCAAGGTACGGATTGAGCGTTGCCATATCTTCCGCGAAAACCGTAAAACGCGCCTCCTCCACCTGCACCTTGCCGATATGGCCGTCGGCGTACGCCTGCGCCGTCGATGCGATATCGCCCCGCTTGATATCGCCGATTACGATCAGCCCCCTGGACTTCGCAAAGGCCGCCGTATCAATGAACGCCCTGATGCCGGACGGCCCGTACATCTCGTACATGGCGATCTGCAGCTTCACAGCCGGAAC
>CAYUPA010000056.1:0-8837 GCA_964446565.1 uncultured Lachnospiraceae bacterium | reverse complement strand
CGTTACGGTCGTTGACGCGGCCCGCCTCGTGACGGAATTCGCGAACGGAAACGCGCTGCTTTCCGACTCCCTCGACGAGGACGATATTGAGAATCTTCTGATTCAGCAGATCGAATTCTGCAACACCGTGATCATCAATAAGGTGGACGCGGTCACGGAGGAACAGCTCGGCGAGGTCCGCGCCATTGTGAAAACGCTGCAGCCGAAGGCCCGGATCATCGAAACGAGTTATGCCAACGTGGATGTAGACGACATTCTGAACACCAACCGTTTCGATTTTGACGAGGCGTCCATGTCGGCCGGGTGGGTGCAGGCTCTTGAAGAGAACGAGGAGGACGAACACGGCCATTCGCACGAGGAAGGGGAAGCGGAGGAATACGGCATCGGTTCCTTCGTGTACTACCGCAGACGTCCCTTCAATAAGCAGAAGTTTGAAGACTGGATCAATGAATGGCCGAATACGATCATCCGCTGCAAGGGCATGATGTGGCTGTCCGCGGAACGAAACGAGGCGTATATGTTCGAACAGGCCGGAAAACAGATTCAGGCGGCGGACGCCGGCGCGTGGCTCGCGACAGCCCCGAAATGGCAGCAAAGGGAGGCGTTCCGGCAGGACCCGAGGATCAAGGAGGAATGGGATCCGGTGTACGGCGACCGGATGATAAAGCTGGTGTTTATCGGCAAAAACATGGATCAAAAGGCAATCGTTGATTCGCTGGATCAGTGTCTCGACCGGTAAGGCACAGGGAGGTTTGAGGCATAGGGAGGTTTAAGGCACAGGGAGGTTGTTTAAGGCATAGGGAGGTTTGACATGGCAAAATTCGTACCGAGAGATGAGCGGAGGGAGCGCGCCTGCGCAAGGACGGCCCGGGAGGCTGCGTCGCAGGGGATTGTTCTTCTGAAAAACGAGAAGCGGGTCCTTCCTCTTGGAAAGGACGGGCCGGAGACGGTCGCGGTGTTTGGCATCGGACAGATATATACCATTAAGGGCGGAACCGGTTCCGGCGATGTGAACAATCGCTATACGGTCAACATTTTGGACGGCCTTCGGGCAAATGCCCGTATCCGGGTAGATGAGGCGCTCGCCGGTCTGTATACGGAGTACGCGGCGGCGCACCCCTCCGAGGCCAGGGCGTCTTTTCTGGATATTCTTGCCTACAGCAATTCGGAGATGGAGGTGGAGCCGTCGGACTATAAAGACGATGCGGCGGCGCTTTACGTCATTTCCCGCATTGCGGGCGAGGGCGCGGATATGCAGGACGTTGGCGGGCAGTACCGTCCGTCCGGACAGGAGCTTCGCCTTCTGCGGAAAATCAGGGCCTGTTTTGAAAAGGTGGTCGTGATTCTGAATGTTCCCGGCGTCATCGACGCGAAGGAGATCGACAGTCTCGCGGACGCGGTGGTATTTTCCGGCCTTGCGGGGCAGGAGGGCGGAGGCGCGCTCGCGGACGTTCTCACGGGCGAAACGGTTCCCTCCGGCAAAACCGTGGACACCTGGGCCTTCCAGTATGCCGATTACAGCACGTCCCGCAATTTCGGGACCGGAAAGCGAAACGGCAACATGGTTCCCGGTTTCTTTGGGCAGGGCGAGATCGAGCAGTGCTATGTGAATTATGAAGAATCCATCTACGTGGGCTACCGCTATTTTGATACTTTCGGGAAAAAGGTCCTCTATCCGTTCGGCTTTGGCCTGTCCTACACCGATATGGAAATTACGGACGCGGCGCTCTCCGTGCAGAACGGAACGCTGACGGCTGCGGCGAAGGTCCGCAACAGGGGAGACCGGTATGCGGGCCGGGAGGTTCTTGAGCTCTATGTGAGCGCGCCGGAAGGCAGTCTGCCTAAGCCGTATCAGGAGTTAAAAGGGTTTGCGAAGACAGAGCGTATCGCGCCCGGAGAGGAGACCTCCGTGCGGATCACGGTCCCTGTCGCCTCGCTTGCTTCCTACAGCACAGCGAAAGCGGCGTATGTGCTGGAGGCCGGATTTTACTATATCCGGCTTGGCAACAGCTCCCGAAACACGAAGATTATCGGCGCCCTCAAGGTCGAGACGGAGATTTTGACGAAGCAGCTCGAGAATCTGACCGTGCGGCTTACGGAGGATTATACCGCGCTGTCCGCGGAGGGCGTAAGTCCCATTACATACGCGGGCGAGGAAGCGGAGAAGCGGGCGGCGGAGGAAACGGCGATTCTGATGGATGCCGCCGCGATTCCCACAGAAACAGTGGTCTACCGCGCCCCGGCTTCAGAACGGGAACTTGTCCGCGGCGCGGAAAGGCTCGGACTGAATGGCGGCGCGGAAGGCCTCAGACTGAATGGCGGCGCGGAAGGCCTCAGACTGAATGGCAGCGCGGAAGGCCTCAGACTAAAGAATGATGTGGGCGGTCTCGAACTGAGGGATGATGAAGGTTTCAGACTGAAGGACGTTTCGGAGGGTCGCTGCACGCTGGAAGAATTTGTCGCGCAGCTTTCGGAAGACGAGCTGATTCACATGGCCTGCGGCGTGGGCATGGACCTGTCAGGGCTGTCTGTGGCCGGCAGTGAGGATCAGACCGGCGCGGAGAAAACGAGCAGTGACGGTGCTGGGGAAACGGACCAGACCAGCGCGAAGATACTGGACCAGACCAGCGCGAAGATACTGAAACAGACCGGCGCGGAGAAAACAGAGCAGGCGGACCAATCCGCCGCGCAGGGTATCATCGGCAGCGTATCCCTTTCCGTAGCCGGCGCGGCCGGCGAATCATACGATTATACGGAGAAATACGGCATCACGCCGCTTGTTCTCTGCGACGGCCCCGCCGGCATCCGGATTACGCCGAGGGTGGAGAATGAGGACGGCGCCGTGTACGAGCAGATCTGCACGGCCTATCCGGTCGGGACCGTTCTCGCCTGCGCGTGGGACCCGTCCGTGATTGAAAGCGTCGGGTCCGCGGTTGGAGACGAAATGCTGGCGTACAATGTGGATTTGTGGCTCGCGCCGGGAATGAATATTCACAGGAACCCGCTTTGCGGCCGCAATTTTGAGTATTTTTCCGAAGACCCGCTCGTAACCGGCATAAGCGCCGCGGCGATGGCAAGGAGCGTACAGGCAAAGGGCGTTGGCGTAACGGTCAAGCATTTTGCGGCGAATAATCAGGAAAATGAGCGGACCACCTGCAACAGCGTGGTCGATGAGCGGGCGCTCAGGGAAATCTATCTGAAGGGCTTCGAAATCGCGGTCACGACCGGCGGTCCGTGGGCGCTCATGTCCTCCTATAACGACATCAACGGCGTGCCCGCCGCGGAACAGTATGAACTGCTGACCAAGGTGCTCCGTGAAGAATGGAAATTCGGCGGTTTTGTCATGACCGACTGGGGCGGCGGGATTTCCAATCCGGGCATTTCAATGTATGCCGGCAACGATATGATTCAGCCGGGCGGCGAATTGTCAAGAGAACTGCTTCGCGGGGCGCTGAAAGAAGGACACGCGGTAAGCCGGGGAACGGCCCGCCTTGCGTGCCCGGTCACGAAAGCCATGCTGCAGCACGCGGTACTGCGGATTCTTACGATTCACCTGCGCTGTCCGGCCTCGACGGGAAAGCGCTCCGTTTGAACGGAGAATACGCTGCGTTTGGGCCGAAACCGCGATTCATTTGAGCGGAAACCGTGCTCCGTCTGCGTCGAAACCGCGATCCATTTGAGCGGAAACCGCTCCGTCTGAGCCGAAACTGCGATCCATTTGAGCGGAAACCGCGATTCCGCCTCGTCTGAGCCGAAACCGCTCCGCGGTCCCCGTGCGCCTCAGACCTCGTTTCGGTGCCTCCTGCGGTATTCGGACGGGGAGTAACCGGTTTTTTTCTTAAACAGGCGGCTGAAGTACAGAGGGTCCGCGTAGCCGCACTCGCCCGCTATCTGACTGACGGAAAGATTGGAGTTGCTGAGACGGTCCTTTGCCCTCTCGAGACGGAGGGAGGCGACATAGCCGGAAGGAGAAAGGCCTGTCAGCTTTCGGAAGACCATGCGGTACTGACTGAGACTCAGATGTTCCGCTTCCGCAAGACGCGCCACGCTGAGAGGCTCCGAAAGACCCTGATGGATCAGGGCGAGAGAGGATGAAATCCTCTGAGGGAACCGGTCCTCGCGGTCGGCGTCCCGGCTGCGGGAGAGCAGGGTCAGGATGCGGATGAGCATGGAAGCCGTGATGTCATCCATACAGGCGTCGCGCAGCAGAAATTCTTCATAGAGGCGTTCAAACAGCCCGTTCAGGCGTTCCAGCGCGCCGGGGCAGGAAATCACGGTTCTTACGGGCAGGCGAAGGCGGTTTAGAAGAGGACCCGCTTCCGTGCCGGTAAAATGAATCCAGTAGTATTGCAGTGCCTCTTCGCCCCGCTTGCGGTAGTGAAACGGCGTCTTCGGAGGATAGATCAGGAATGTTCCGGGCGGCGCCGCGCGGTCCTCTCCGTCGATACGGGTGATCATGGTTCCTCCGCAAACATATTGAAGGTACCAGTCCAACCGCCCGCCCGGCGTGTTATTCAGAAAATCGAGATCGATGAAGCAGAAACCGGTGCAGTTGACCTGCAGATAGCGCTCCCGGCTTTCCCGGTTGCTTTCGACCGGGCTTATGAAGCGGTAATATTCCTGCGATTTCATGGGGCGTCTTCCTCGCGAATGATAAGCGGTTTATCCATGATAACAGTTGGTTTGTACATTGTTTCACGGAAGGTTTTGTTTACAATAGAAGCATGATAAAGCCTGTTTTTACAAGGCTGTCAAGACGGTACGGCGCGCCGCCGGCAGGAGTATTTTATTACAAAAGGAGTGATCCGTAAAGTGAAAAAATCCATAAACGCATGGAGTATTGATCCGAATTCCGCCATGGAAGAGATGTTCCGGGATATCCGCGAGGCCGGTTTCGAGGGCATTGAACTGAATGTGGACGATAACCCGAAGGACAGGCACGCGCTGTCGATGCGGACCACCGATGCGGACCTTGCGGAAGTTCTTGCGCTGTCAAAAAAATATGATCTGCCGGTCGGAAGCATTTCAACCAGCCTTTGGGGCCGCTGCCCCATGGGCGATCCCTCGCAGGCGGATAACGGCAGGGCCCTGCTCGAGCAGCAGCTTCGATGCGCGAAGGCCCTTGGAGCGACCGGCATCCTGACCGTGCCCGCGGGCCATGGCGAAAAGCGGACGCTTCGGGAGGCATGGGAGAACAGCGTGCAGTTTCTGCGGGACCAGAGAGAACTGATTCATCGCTACGGCATCGCGGTCGGCGTCGAAAACGTCTGGAACGCGTTCTTTACCTCCGCCTTTGACATGGTAAAGTTTCTTGACGAGGTTGACGATCCTCTGGTGCAGGCGTATTACGACGTGGGCAATGTGGCCGCTTTTTCCGATACGGAGAACTGGATTGATATTCTAAGAGGCCGCATCTGCAAAATTCACATTAAGGACTACCGGCGCAACAACGGGAGCATCAATACGGGCGGCACGTTCGTCGATGTGACGGAAGGAAGCATCAACTGGAAGAAGGTCATTCCCGCGCTTAAAAAGGCCGGTTACGACGGATATCTGACAGCGGAAGTGTCTAAGGCGGATCCGCAGCTTTCCTATAAGGACTACTACCGTCTCGTAAGCCGGCAGGAAGATCAGATTTTGACGTATTAAGAAAGGATGTGCAGACATGAAGAAGCTGTGTATCATCGGCTGCGGCGGCATCGGTACCTATCATCTTGGGCATTTTCTTGGATTTACCGATATCATCGAGCTGGCGGGTTTTTGTGATTTGATTCCGGAAAGGGCGGAATCGTTTGTGCAGCAGGCGGGGAGCGGCAAGGCGTATACGAATTTCAGGGAAATGTACGACGAGGTGCAGCCGGACATGGTTTTCATCTGCGTACCGCCGACCCAGCACGGTGAAATTGAGTTTGAAACCATTCGCCGCGGCATTCCGTTCTTCGTTGAGAAGCCGCTCGCTCTCGACCTGAAGCTGGCGAGGGATATTCTCGCGGAGGTGGAGAAAAAGCATCTGATCACGGCGAGCGGGTTCCAGTGCCGGTATTCCAATCTGGTCGAGCCGAACAAGGAGTTTATCCGCAATAACGAGGTCGTTTATGTCGACTGTACGCGCATGGGCGGCATTCCGGGCACCGAGTGGTGGAAGCATAAGGAGTTGTCCGGCGGCCAGATCGTGGAACAGACCATTCACCAGTTCGATATTATCCGTTATGTGTTCGGCGAACCGGACGAGGTCTTTACGTTTGGAACCCGCGGCTTCATAAAGGGTGTGCCGGATTACGATACCGACGACCTGTCCGTTACGGCGGTCCGTTTCAAAAACGGCGCTTTGGGAATCATTTCGACGGGCTGCTACGCAGAAAAAGGCGCGGCCTTTGATTCCAAAATTACGTTCAGCGCCGCCGATACCCGCGCGGACCTTAAGATTCTTGACAGTTTCGTCGTCTATGGAGAGGCGAAGGAGAAGAAGCAGCAGGAGGGCGGTTTTGTGATCAGCAACGACGGCGGTCTTGCCTCCTCCGCGGGCGAAACCACGGTATACCGGCAGGAAGGAGACGCCGGCATCCTCTGCGACCGGACCTTCATCGAAGCGGCGATTTCCGGCGACGGCAGCAAGATTCGTTCGCCCTACGCGGACGCGCTGAAGAGCCTCGAGTTTACGATTGCCTGCAACGAATCCATGGCAACCGGCAAGCCGGTACGGGTCGGGGCGTAAGGCCAGAGGCCCGCTCCCGAACGGACGAAAGGAAATCGGGCGAGAGAAGTTATGCGAAAGAAATACCCCTTAAGGAGTGATCTCCATAAGGGGTATTTTTGCTGCGCTTTACGCGCATCCGCGATTAGCGGAATCTTACTCCCAGTCGGCGTCATACTTGTGCTGGTACCAGTCCAGCAGGTCCTGATAGCCGTATTGGTCAAGCTGCTTGACGTAGGAATCCCAGTCGCTGTCGGAATACCCGCTCACAATCGCGCTGCCGTGGAACGTATTGATTAAATTCGCAAGATCGGATTCGAACAGGGACAGTTCTGTCATCTTATCATCCGGAACATAGGACTGCTTGATCCGATCGTCCTCGCTCTGCGCGTATTGCTCGACGACCTTGACCATATTCGTGCGCAGAACGGATTCCGCGCCGCCGTACTCTTCGTCATTCTGGAAACATTCTTCCGTGGTCAGCATCGGGCAGCGGCCCATGAAGCCCCATGTGTACTTCATGTTCTCATAGGTCATGCCTTCCTCTGACTCCGGAATAATGTAGTAGTAGCCGGACCCGTCTTCATATTCGTCCCAGAGCGTGCCCTTCTCGCCAAGAGCCATTCCGTGCGTCAGAATCGGATCCTCCGCCAGATGATCCCAGTAGCGGACGCAGGCGTTCGGCGCCTCGGCGTTCTTCGTAACGACCCAGATGACCGCTGATGCGATGTTGCCGCCCAGCGTGCCGGGCTGATAGAACTTGTCATAGCCGGTATAACCGAACCGTTCCATGGTTTCCCAGTTCGCCGCTGCCGCGGAATCCAGATATTCAAGGGCGGTCCATGCAAAATAGGTTCCGACCTTATCATTGCGGACCTTATTCGCCATCTCGTCCCAGCCGTCTGTGAAGCCTTCCGGGTCCAGAAGACCTTCGTCCATCATCTGATGCATTACGTCGAGATATTTTCTGTAGTCCTCGGTGTTGCTGACCGGGCGCACCTTGCCGTCTACGACTTCAAAGAACTGGTACGCTTTGTTCGTTGTGGAGTTTTTGCTGTTTACGGCAAGGCCGAAACGACCGATCTCGTTATCGAGCAGCTGCGCGGCCCACATATCATCCGCCCAGCCGTAGGGGATTTCATCATTCGTATCGCCGTTTCCGTTCGCATCCTTCGTCTTGAACGCAGTCAGCACTTCATAATAGGAATCCCAGTCGGTTGGCATCGACAGGCCGACGTTTTCAAGCCATTTCGTGTTGATGATCTGAATTCCGTTCATGGAATCGTCAGTCGACTGCTGGAAGCTTCCAAAGCCGGAGTATACGTGGCCGCTCGGCGCGTAGGCCATCTTCTCCCAGCCTTCAACATGCGTCATATCCTCATGGATATTCTTCGCATAGGTGTCGAAAAGACCTTCAATCGGATAGAAGCTGTCTTCAAACTGCAAAATCTGCGCCTGATTGACCAGATTCCAGTACACATCCGGCAGATCGCCTCCGGCGAGTTCGATCGGTACCTTTTCGGCGCTGGTGCCGGTTGCCAGAATGTTCCATTCCACCGAAATGCCGGTTTCCTCGCCGTTCGTCTTAAGAGCCCAGTGCTCCTCGTTGAAATCCTTGCTCAGATCGCTGCCTTCACGTTCTTTTTCTACATTGATCGTAATCGGCTCGTCTACGCAGGGAATGCCGAACGGATAGACACCGTCCTCATCGGGCGTACCGCGGTCGGTCGAGGCGCCGCTTTCTTCCACTTCAGATTCCGTTTCGGATTCCGAAGCGGAATTGTCCTCCTTGCTCTCGGATTCCGCGCTTTCGCTCGAAGCGGTACTTTCTTCAGAAGCGCTGCTTTCATTCGCGGATGAATCCGAAGAGCCGCCGGAGCATGAGGCAAGCAGTCCGGCAAGCATCAGCGCGGACAACAGCAATGCCAATATTTTTCTCATACTAAGTCCTCCCTTTCTTAAGATGTGCCGCTGTAATGCTCAATTCGCCTGTCAGCGGCGTTCACCTTGTATTATAAGGGGAGAAAGGAGAAAAAGCAATAAAAATCTGAATATCCAAAGAAAGGGAAGAGGAGAAGCGTTAATCGTCAAAGTAAATGCAATGGCGTTTTTCAAAAGCGCTGCATTTAATCCCTATCGCATG
>CAYUPA010000055.1:5073-9068 GCA_964446565.1 uncultured Lachnospiraceae bacterium | reverse complement strand
GCTTGTGATTGACGCGATACTTATCCTTGCCGGCTTGATTTGCGCAGGGTTTCAGAATGCTCATACTTTTACCCTCTCGAACGGAGGTAGCATCGAGGGAGTCAAGACCGAACAGATACAGCCTGTTTCCGGCACTGTCAGGGTAAGCGGAGACACAGATACCGATGTGACGTTCACCGATATTGAAAGCGGAGAAACCTGCCTGACCGGATATATCACGAAAGGGATGTCAGAGAAGGTCAAACTGAAAAAAGGGAAATGGTATACCGTGAAGGCCAGGGGGAACATTACGGTAAAAGCGGTTAATGTGCGAATTGCGGATTGATCATGCGGGTTTTCAATCCTGCCTTCATAGGGATTGGACAGCAGATAAGGAAGTTTTTAACAGATTCCCTTCGTGCGCCATGGCCCTTCCTCTGCAAGGGGATATCCCAAGGGTATAGGACCCGACTTTCCAATTTCGCCTCGCAGAGTATCCGCCCGCTTTTGCCCGTTTCCCCGATCTGCCCTATAGCCTGTTCGGCCAGCTTCACCTCATTATTGCCCGGTTTCGACCGCCCCTAATCCTTTTTATACATGCGTCAGGAAATTCCCATGCTGCCCGTTATCATATGTACAGTCGGGAGGAACCCCGTGGTTAATACATGTATAAAGGAGCAGAGAAATGAGTGACGCTTTTGAATCGGTTATCGGCTATGAGGAGATAAAGACTGAACTCCGCAGACTTTGTGATATACTTAAGGATACAGAGAAGTATAGAAAGCTGGGCGTGCATATACCTTCCGGACTTCTGCTGCAGGGAGAGCCGGGCACAGGCAAGACGACGATGGCCAGGTGTTTTATAGAAGAATCCGGAAGAAAATGCTTCACCTGCAGGAAAACGAAGAGCAGCGGCAAGTTCCTCGAGGAGATCGTCGGAACCTTCGCGGATGCCGGGGAAGAGGCGCCTTCCATCGTTTTCCTGGACGATATCGACAAGTTCACAGACAAGGAAGGCCGCGACATCGACGCGGAGGAGTTCGTCACAATCCAGTCCTGCATGGACGAGATCAGGGACAGGGACGTTTTTGTCATCGCTACGGCAAACGAGTTCTATAAACTTCCGAATTCACTGTGCAGATCGGGAAGATTCGGCAAAGTGATACCGGTGGGCACGCCGACAGGCAAAGACGCGGAAGACATCGTGAGATATTATCTGTCCGGCAAGGCAGTTGCGGAGGATATCGATATCCGGGCGATCTCGCGGATGCTGAACGGCCAGTCATGCGCCACGCTGGAGGAAGTGGTGAACGAAGCCGGCATTCTTGCCGGATACCAGGGCAAAGACATCATCGGTATGGACGATATGCTCGAAGCCATTCTGAACGAGATCTTTGACGCGCCGAAATCCCCGGCCGCGGACAATTCCTTCGCTGCGAGCGGCAGAGTCGCCTACCATGAGGCCGGCCATATTGTAATCGCGGAGCTCTTTGATCCGGGAAGCGTTACCGTAGCTTCCATTCGCAACCGCGCCAACGGGAAGGGCACGGGAGGCTTTGCCGTGATATATCCGAACGGCGGTATCACAGAGAGGGCGGACATCATCGAGAGCAATATCATCAGGTCTCTAGGAGGCAAAGCGGCTACGGAGATCGTGTACGGAACCTTTGATCCCGGCTGCAACGATGATCTGCATAAGGCTTTCCGGCTTGCCGGCAATATAGTGGATGATTTCTGCGCGTATGGATTCGATAAGTGGGAAACCCACTGTGAACCCAGCGACAATACGGACCGCAAGGAACTGGCTGTGGCGGCGGAGCTTGACAGGGCATACGCGAAAGCCAAAACCCTTCTCATTGAAAACAGGAGCTTTCTGGACGCCCTCGCGAAAGCGCTGGCGGAGAAGGATACTATTATCGCGAAGGATATTGAAGAGATCAGGGCCGCCTGCGAGAAGGCGGCATGACGCGAATATATGAACGGAGGTCAGAAAGATGATCGGAGATACGCCGAAGAAGATGCTTTTTCCCTGTGTGCTCAAGTTGCTGAGGGAGAATACGGACGGCGAAGAGGACGAAAACGGCAAGAAAATCCATGCGATGACTCAGAAGGAGATCATCGACAGGCTGGCGAGCGATTACGACCTGAAGGTCGAGCGCAAATCCTTTGGGAGAAACTTAAAGGAACTGATGGCTTTCGAGGAGCGGATCCATTGCACCGTGAAAAACCGCAGAGGCGAGGAACTCCTTCCGGATACGGACGACGAGGGGGCCGTTTACACCGACTTCTGGTTTGATCCTCTCTTCGAAAAAGGCGAACTGCAGGCGATCGTATATAATGTGGTTTTCGGGCGGCATATCTCGGCGAAGTACAAGCGCGATCTTGTGAGGAAACTTGAGAGCCTGCATCCGTTCGCTTTCCGGCATAACTTTAAAAACTACATCCAGGAGGACAAGGCGTATAGCGGGGAATTCAACGAACTTTTCCTGAATATGGAGGAACTGGACAGCGCGATCACGGATCGGAAACCGGTCAGATTCCGATATACCTACTACAGGCCGGATAAGACGGTCTACACCTCTCAGGTGGAATATGTGGTGATACCGCTGGGTATAGTGGCCGGCAGGGGGGACTATTACCTGCTTTCCTGTCCGTACGCGTTAAAGGGCGTCGAAGTCACCGGCGAAAATCAGTTCCGGATCAAAAAGCATTCCGGGAAGGAAGAGAATCAGGACGTTCTGTATTTCATGGACACGCTGAAGGTGCCGGTCGAGAAGATCGAGGACTATACATATATTACCCGCCTGGACCGGATCACTAATCTGAAGATTCTGGAAAAGGACGAAGTCAGGGATGACAAGAACATCCTCCGGGTGTTTGAAAAACGCAGCGGCAAATTAAAGGCGCAGGAATACGCGGCTCTGAACGCGGATTTGTCCTCCGGGAGGACGATAAACGCGAGTTTCCGTCTGACGACGCGGATGACCGGTGTATTTTCCAAAATCAGGCGCAAGGACTGCGACATATCGGATGTGATCGATTACTTCGGCAAGTCCAATGTAACGATCAGGGAAGAAGGAACGACAGCGGCGCCTGAGGGAAAGCAGGTCACTTATCTCGTATACGCGAAGACCAATGACGGAGCGCTGCGGGACTTCGCCAAGGCCAATATAGAGAGCGTTGAGATCCTGACGCCTGAGTATATGAGGGATGAACTGAGGCAGGTGCTCAAGACGGCGTACGAGAGGATGCGCGCGGATGGCGAACCTGAATAAATGAGCGGGAATTAATAACGGCGGGCTTTTTCGGAAAGCGGTGTTTCACGGCGATGTGTCAGATCTGGCGCATCGCTTTTGATATATTCCGGGTATAGGGACTGCGGTATAGCGTTACGCCTGACCGCGAAGGGATCGGCTGCGGGGATCATGAGTCAATTCTGCCGTATGCCGGATGATAGATTATATACGGAAACAGATGAAAGAGGGAGGTTGTGCGGATGAAGATACAGGAACGGGACTTTGATCTGTCACCTGATGAGATTAAGGGCCTTGACATAATCCCAGAGAACCGCAGGCGGCATGTGGAAAAGGCTAAAGCGGTACGCTTTGTGGTCTATCTTGATGAGGGCGAATATTTTATCAATGCGGAGGGCGAGCCGGAAATGACAATCGAGACGCAGAAAGAATACGACGCTTTTGTCTTCGGTACCAGCGGGCTTTTTCATGACCGCGGATTTGAGATCGTTGACGAGGGCTATGGCGAAGGCGAGGATGAACTTGAGTTTCATCTTACGGCATTGGCGGCGGATGAACCCGGCACGGCAGTTACAACCCCGGTCATTGAAATGCGGATCGCGGTCAGAAGCGGGGATAATGCTCAGGAAGAAGATGAGCGGCCGGCGGCATACAGCAGCAGGAACTGAATATAAGAAAGGCGGATGCGGATATGGCAACGATGGATAAAAAATTGTATGAGGAACTGAACAAATGGTGGAACGGCGAACGCCCTGAGCATCA
>CAYUPA010000055.1:2226-5063 GCA_964446565.1 uncultured Lachnospiraceae bacterium | reverse complement strand
AGTACATGTTGTATGTGAACAGCCGCGACAGGCAGTTGACGAATGCCGCTGTCAGAAAACTGATGTACGGGAACTATAAAGAAGACGTTTATGGCGAAGAGTACGTGAGATTCTTCTCCGCGAAGAATTTCTATAAAAACATGCGGGATTACTATGCCCGCGTCGCGGAGATGTACATGCGAAACCCCGGCGAAGAGGATTCAATTGAGGAGATCATTGAAAGCATGCCGCCTACGGGCGGATGGCTCACCCTCATCGTGGAGGACCTTGAGGACTTTACCGGTGATCCCGGCAGGATGGAGGAAATGTTCAAGACTTTCATCAAATTCGCCGCGAAAAGGACAAATGTCATTCTCATCGGCAATGGTGATTGCAATGATGTGTTTTGCGGCTGCGGCTACGCTGTCGGCGAGATGAAGACCGGCATGGCGGCAAAGGCGGAAGACAATTTGCTGATGATAGGAAGCATCGCGCAGGATGAAACGGAGGAGGTAACCTGCGGGGCTTCCGCGGAAGAGCTGGATTTCTACTGGGATATGATGAATGATCAGCTTGAAGACGGTTATCTCGACTATGATGGCTTTAAGGTCCTGTATAAAGATACTCTTGAGTATCTTATCCCGCGCGTAACAGAGAAACAGGTCTATCGGCAGGACCTCCGGCTCATCGAGAATATCGGGAGGTTCAAACTTCCGCCCGGCAAAGAAACGGACGGGTGCGAACCCTGGGAGCTGGAAGCGGCGAAAAAATTCACCCGCGGTCTGAACAGCGCCGTTATAAACGCGGATGAAGACAATGACGACTTTTCGGAGGGGACTATAAAATTCCGGGTGAGTGTCGAAGACCGGAAGGTTGAGTACGGCGCGGTGCATATCAGCGGATCCTTTGAACATACAGAGAATATCAGGGCGGATAATGCGCTTTCCAAAATGGATAAACTCGCGGACGTCATTCGCAAATGCAGCTATGAGGGGGACGGACTTTCTATGCTGGACCTTATGTATTCCGGCGAAGATGAAAATGATGAGGATGCGGAGAAGAGAATCAAGAAAGCGGAAGAAACTCACAAAGTAATGGGTGCACTGATAAACGCTATAAAGCGTGCCGCGGATGAAACCGTGAACAGAGCACACGGGAGAAAAGTCCGCAGACATAAACAGGGCCCGGGATATGACAGTACCGGAAATATGGAAGAAAATAACGGCGGCGCGAATTGAGCCGTCCCGGGACATGAACCTTGAAAGCGGCGGTAACGAAACGGAGAACCAATGATGGATGTAATGGAATTACGCGATGAGATCTACCGGTCAATGGGCAACAGGGATATTCAGCGTCACTGCGAAAGGCTCGGCTCTTCGGCGGACCCGATGACGCTGGCCGGGATCATCTGGTACTCGAAAGCGGATATCAGGGAGAAATCGCGATTGATGAGCGACCTTACACAGAGCGATTACTTCCGGACATTTCCCGGAGACCCCTGTGAGCCGCGTTTGAAAGAGGGGATCAGGGCGCTGGAAGAGGACCTCGCGAGGGCGGTTTCATACCTTGAATCCGATGAGGCGAATGTGTATCTCCTGCAGAAGGTGGCGGGAAATGAGGAGGGCGTCCGGAGAGAAACCGTGGGAGCCGTTCCGTTCCGGTCAGTCGAAGGCGCGCTGGCTTATATAAAAAACTGGGCGGGCTACGATGCCAACAACGGGTTTTACGCTACAGAAGAGCATATCAGGGAATGCGGAAACAATACCTGGTTCCGGCTGGAGGTCTACAGGGACCGGAACAACGACCCGGAGGCCAGATTAATGATAACGTATTTGATTTCAGCGGATCTGGCTGTCCTGGGATACAGGAACATGTTCGGAATGTTCGAAACCGGCAGGGGAAGGGTGCGGGTCACCGCGCCGAAACGCCTTTCGCTGCCGTTCAGCGCCGGGGATGTGCTCGTCACTGACCCGAGACCGTTCGCGCCCCTCAGATACAGCGTGCTGATCGAGAACGGGTACCCGCGGGAAGATGATTTTCCATATTGTCTGTATTGTTCGGGGGACAGGCTGTCCGCGGGGTCGCTCCGTAACAGTCCGGCCTATTCCGGACCTCCCGCCAATGTATCGTCATTCGCGCCGGAAATGGTGACTCAAAGATTCATCGGAGAGCTGCCGAACGATAAAAAGACGCTCGCGGATATCAGTCATTACCTGAAAGCGGATAAGAACAGAGGAAGGGCCATGTTTGAATATCTGCTGAATAAGACAGGAACCGCCCTGTCGGAAGGGGATATGCGGAAATATATGGCTGAGCACAGTTAATAAGCATATCACGCGGGTCAAAACATTCCCATATCTAATGATACCATCTTTACAGGCGAGGTGAGAACATGACGAAAGATATAAATAAAACATGCTGCTTTACAGGCCACAGGCCGGAATTTTTCCCCTGGGGAGATGATAAAAACTCCGCCGGATGCGGGAAACTGCTGGCGGAACTCGATAAGGCAATAGAGGCGGTCATTGCCGCGGGCGTGGAGCGTTTCATCTGCGGAAACGCGCGGGGAGTGGATACCTGGGCGGCGGAGACAGTTCTTGAAAAGAAAGAAGCCCGTCCGGAACTCTTCCTTGAAATAGCGGTCCCGTATAAAGGTCATAACTGCAATGTGCCGGAAGTCGTCGCGGTTCAGAAGAGAGCCGATCTCGTTCACGTGGTCACCGGAACGGATTACAGGAAAGCCGCGTATGACGAGAGAAACCGTTACATGGTCGATAACAGCGGCGTCGTCATAGCGGTCTGGGATGAACGCGACGGACGAAAGGGCGGAGGTACGTTCAGGACCATGTCTTACGCGA
>CAYUPA010000055.1:0-2216 GCA_964446565.1 uncultured Lachnospiraceae bacterium | reverse complement strand
CAGGTTATTCAGATCCCGTGGACGGACTGCTTGGAATAAAGCGATTGATAGACGGAGGACATAACTCATGGGAATTTTCGATAAGATAAAAGACACCGCCAGAGAAGCGGGCGGCGCGGCCGAAAAATACGCGAAAAAAGCGCAGACCGCGCTCGGCGAGTCTAGGGAAAGGAAAGCCGCGAAGACAAAAGCGGAATCGCGGCCGCCGTATATTCCTCCGCTGGTAGATTTGAGAAGCACCATACCGCAAGGTGTGGAGGATGACAGCGCCTGGAAGAAAATCACCGGCATAGGCAGAACATTTTTCATAGGAGGGAAACCTCTTGTGATTCCGGAGAACCTGGACGCTTTCAATTTATACCGGGCGGTATTTTTTGATCTGGCAGGGAAGTATGCAGATAAGGCCGAAAGAGAATATCAGGAGAAGGTACATGATTACGCCAGCTTTATGGAGAACTTTCCTCGGATTTATGATGAAAATCTCTATCCGCTTCTGAAGAAGGCCATGGAGGCGCTGGTAGCGGAGGGGGTGTGGTCCGTGACTTTTGATTCCTTTGCGGCCAGACACAAGGAGAATTGCGGCACGGCGATAAAATTTTACGAAATTATAGCGAAAACCACAGCTGAATGCATAGAAGCGTCCAGGCAGGGGGCAGCTATCGCAGGCGAAACGTTTAAAGGCTTCATGCGCAAATTCACCCCGCATGTGAGCCGGTTAGGGGATTTTTTGGGGGTTTCCGATGACTTCGTGAATGAGGCGGTTGAGGCAGGTATAACCATTGATATTGCGCAGCAGGAGGTGCTTTATAATCGTCTGAAAGATCTGCCGTGGTTCTCGGCGATTTTGTTTGACTATTTGATGGTTACCCAGTCTTTAGCCATAGTCATGTGCGAAAACGGATGCGACATTTGGATTCCCGATTCGGCAAAAATCCGGCGCGCGGAGAATATTTTCGAGAACCTTTCCAATCCCAGCTTTCCGGAAGACAAAGTGGCGGATGCGCTGATTCAAATTATGGAAGCGAACCCGTATAACGAGGACTACTGTAAATTAATGATATCCAAATTCGGGGAGACAGATGAAACATTGAAGATAAGAGATTATTTCGTGTTTTTCCCGGAACCGAAGATTGAAACGAAAGAAGAGCAGTAGAAGGCGCCGCGCGACGCCGGAGCCGCAAGCCGCTTGGAGGTCGAAAGGGAAACTATATATTGTCCGTGCGGGGTGATTGGCATAGTAATGAACGGACAGAAGCAGAAGAATAGTCATAAGGGAGGAAGCAATAAATGGATCACGAGACCGAAATACAGATAACGGGTAATGTTTTAAACCTCGAAAAGAGTATGCAGGATCTTACGAACACAATTATGAGAGAAGAAAGCAGATCCTATCCGGAGGATTCCCCGAGCAGACCGTCTAAACCCCAAAAACGAGAGGTAACATGCAAACCTCATCCTTCCGCTGAGTCGAAAATGAGGTTCTCCTGGAAGAAATATTTTTTGATTGGCGGGATTTTAATAGCCTTGTATATAGTAATGGTTGCTTTCGGCTGGGACAGTTTGGCCGAAATACCAGCAGTATTGTTCTCCATTTGGCTCTGGGGAGCTCCGATAGCGCATTTCATACGCAAGCATAATGATAGGAAGAGGATAGAGAATTCACCTGAATTCTTACAGGAGTGTAATGAGATAGATGAAGAAAACAGACAGGCGGAGTTGCAGGCTGAACAGGAACTGACAGAGAAACTGGAGATATATAACAACAAGCTGGTTCCCGACTGGGAAAAGAAGCATGAGGCCTGGGAAACCAGACGCGACGCGTGGAAAATCAAGCAAAATGAAAAACTGGACGAACTTAAAGCCCGATTGTTTGAGTTACAGACAAAGACAGAGGAAATATACGATTCAAGTAAGCTTTTCCCCATGCAGTACCGGAACATATACGCTCTTGAGTGTATATATGAGATTATCGCCTCGTCGAATTACGATGTGAGCAGGGCTATTGATATCTTTGACAGAAATGAGCAGAAGAAATTGGAAGAGGAGAGATTGAGAGCCCAGTATAGAGCAAATGACCTGGCCGACGAAGCGAACGCCATAGCTGATGCGCAAAATGACCTGCTTAACGAAAGAAATATAATCGCGGATAAGGCGAGGCGTGAAGCCAATGCCGCCGCAGTTGCGAATGTGGTGCAGCAGCATAATACTAACAAAAT
>CAYUPA010000054.1:0-9144 GCA_964446565.1 uncultured Lachnospiraceae bacterium | reverse complement strand
ATTTTCACGGGGCGGCACTGCGGGTAAATTCCAAAAGCAAATCCCACACTGGGATTTACTTTGGGAATTTACTTCCACCCTCTCCGTTTTTCCCCGAAAAAACTTCTTGACAGCGCCGGCCCCGTATTTTATAATAAGCTCGATCGACAGCGAAAGGGAGAGTAGGCCAGCGTTCCAATTTCCAGAGAGCCGGAGGGGCTGCGAATCCGGTATGCGGAGGCTGGAGGAAGAACACCCCGGAGTTTGCGGACTGAAAGATGCCGAGTAGGTTCGTACGCGGGCGGCGCGTTACAGCCGCAGGTATCGGGACAAGGGCGTCCCTGTACTGAAAGAGCGGACATTGCGATGTCCAGTTGGGTGGTACCGCGGAAACGGCAGGAGTTTTCGTCCCATGAGGGATGGAAGCTCCTTTTTTCAGTGTCAGATTTTGTCGGGAAAGAAAGCGTTAAATTTTTGGGGAAGGAAAAGTGCATGAAACGAACACATTACGCCGGTGCGCTCCGTGAAAGCGATATGGGCGTTTCGGCGACCGTCATGGGATGGATCGAGAACAGACGGGATATGGGCGGCATCATTTTCATGGATTTGCGGGATCGGGAAGGGACGCTGCAGGTCGTACTGGATTCCGGAACGATTCCGATGCAGGAGTTCGATATGATAAGCCATCTGCGCCTTGAGTCCGTGATTGCCGTGAGCGGCGTGATCCGCAGGCGCTCGGCGGATACCTTACATCCGCGTCTGCTTACGGGGACGATTGAACTGAAAGCCGACCATATTGAAGTGCTTTCGCGGGCGGAAGCGCTCCCGTATCCGCTCGAAGAGGGGGAAGCCATACGGGAGGAGCTGCGCCTTCGGTATCGGTATCTGGATTTGCGCAGGCCGAAACTGCAGCGGAATCTGCGGCTTCGGCACAAAATTCAGAAGGCGGCCGAGAATTTTCTGGACGCGCACGGATTCGACTATGTGGAAACGCCGATGCTGACGAAAAGTACGCCGGAAGGAGCGAGGGATTATCTCGTTCCAAGCCGTGTGCATCCGGGCGCGTTTTACGCGCTGCCGCAGTCGCCGCAGATATTTAAGCAGCTGCTGATGGTGGGCGGGATGGTCCGCTATTATCAGATCGCGAGGTGTTTTCGCGATGAAGACCTGCGGGCGGACCGCCAGCCGGAGTTCACGCAGGTGGATATGGAGCTGTCCTTCGTGGAGCAGGAGGACGTCCTGAACCTCCTGGAAGAACTGTTCGCCTTTATTTTTAAGGAAGTCATGGGTCTTACGATCGGGAAAATCCCAAGGATGCCATGGAAGGAAGCCATGGATTCCTACGGCAGCGACAAGCCGGACCTGCGGTTCGGCCTGCCCATCGTGGACCTGACGGATATCGCGGAACACTGCGGGTTTTCCGTTTTTTCAAACGCGGTGGAGCAAGGCGGCGTGGTCCGGGCGATCAACGTCAAGGGAAAGGCGGATTTTACCCGGGGCGAGATCGAGGAGCTGACACGCGTCGCGATGCGCGCCGGCGCGAAGGGAATGGCGTGGATCGCCGTCAAGCAGGACGGCTCGCTCTATTCGATCCTGACCCGGTATATTTCAGAGGAAACCATGCAGAGGCTTCTCAATCGCCTCAAGGCGGAACCGGGCGATTTCATCCTTTTCGGAGCCGACAGGCTAAAAGACGTGCGCCGGGTTCTGGGAACGGTTCGGCTGTATCTGGGCGACCTTCTGGGACTTCGGACCGAAGGCGACTATAAACTGCTGTTTGTGACGGATTTTCCGGAGTTTGAATATTCGGAAGAGGAGAAACGATTCATCGCCATGCATCATCCCTTTACGATGCCCTGCGTGGAGGATATCCCTTATATGCTGTCCGATCCGGAGCGGGTTCGGGCGCAGGCCTACGATGTGGTCTTAAACGGGATTGAACTCGGAAGCGGCAGCATCCGAATCCATCGTCCGGAAATTCAGGCGCTGATGTTTAAGGCGCTCGGATTTTCCGAAGAGGAGGCGCAGGAACGCTTCGGATTTTTGCTGAACGCGTTTCGCTACGGAACGCCTCCGCACGGCGGTTTCGCCTTCGGACTGGACCGGCTGACCATGATTCTTGCCGGTGCCTCCTCGCTGCGGGATGTGATCGCGTTTCCGAAAGTCAAAGACGCGTCCTGTCTGATGACGGACGCGCCCTCAAAGGTCGGAGAGGAGCAGCTTGCCGTACTGAAACTGGCGAGACAGGCGGGCGATCGCCGCGCGCCGGTCCGGCACGCGCAGAGCATGGGGACGGGCGGCATCGATATCGATCACGTCGCCGGACTTGCGAGGCTTACGTTTACCGAGGAGGAAAAGCGGGAGCTTACGGGGCAGCTTACGTCGATCATCGGTTTTGCCGATCGGCTCGCCGCGTTGGATACGAAGGGAATTTCGCCCGAGTCACAGCTTGAAAAGCGCGAAAACGTATTCCGCGAGGATGAGGAAGGCGTAAGTCTCGCGGCGGAGCAGGCGCTGCGGGGCGCTAAGACCCATACGGAGGAATATATCTACGTTCCCGCCGTTCTGGAGTAGGAGGTATCACAGTGCGGACAATTACGGAAATGACGGTCGCGGAACTGGCCAGGGGGCTAAAGGACAGACAGTTCTCTTCGCTTGAAGCTGTGCGGGCCTACTACGAGAGGATCCACAGAGAAGACGGGGCAGTCGGAGCCTATCTTTCGCTGCAGGAGGAACGCGCGCTTGCGAAGGCAAAGCAGCTTGACGAGGCGCGCGGAAACGACGGGGAGGAAAGCCCTCTTTATGGTATGCCGGCAGCGGTCAAGGACAATATCTGCACCCGCGGCATTGCGACGACCTGCGCGTCAAAAATGCTTGAAAATTATATTCCGCCCTATGACGCGACCGTCATGGAGAAGCTAAATACAACGATTTTGCTGGGCAAGACGAACATGGATGAATTCGCGATGGGGTCCACGACGGAAAATTCCTTTTTTCATCCGACGCGGAATCCCCGGCGCCTGGACAGGGTGCCCGGGGGCAGTTCCGGCGGCTCCGCCGCGGCGGTCGCGGCCTGTATGGCGCCGTTCGCCCTCGGCTCCGATACGGGCGGCTCGATCCGCCAGCCGGCCGCGTTCTGCGGGGTGGTCGGCATGAAACCGACCTACGGAGCGGTATCGCGGTATGGTCTGATCGCTTTTGCTTCCTCTCTGGATCAGATCGGCCCTCTGACCCGCACGGTCGAGGATTCCGCGATCGTGTTCGACGCCATCGCGGGGCACGACCCGAAGGATTCGACCTCGTCCCCGCGCGCGCGCGGCGGCTGCGCGGAAACGATCGGAAAGAACATCCGCGGGCTAAAAGTCGCGCTTCCGAAAGAATTTTACGGAGAGGGGCTGGAGCCCGGAATCCGGGACGCGGTTCTCGGACAGGCGAAGGCATTGGAAGGTCTTGGCGCGGCGACGGCGGAGGTTTCCATGCCGGCGTTAAACTACGCGCTTCCCGCCTATTATGTGATTTCAAGCGCGGAGGCCTCCTCCAATCTGGCGCGGTATGACGGCATCGCGTACGGCTACCGCGCGCCGGACTGCGAAACGCTTGAAGAGCTGTATCTGCGCTCCCGCAGCGAAGGCTTCGGCAAGGAGGTGAAGCGTCGGATTATGCTTGGGACCTACGCTTTAAGCGCCGGATATTATGACGCGTACTATAATCAGGCGATGAAGGTGCGGACCCTTGTCCGGGAGCAGTTTGAAACGGTTTTTGAGACCTTCGACGCGATTCTGTCTCCGGTCGCGCCGACGACGGCCTATCCTCTGGGGCAGAAGACGCAGGACCCGCTTGCGATGTATATGGGCGATATCTATACGGTGCCGGTCAATATCGCCGGCCTTCCCTCGCTTTCACTGCCCTGCGGAGAGGATGCGGACGGGCTTCCGATCGGACTGCAGCTGATAGGCCGGCCGTTTGAGGAATCTGTCCTGTATCAGCTGGGCTATGCGCTGGAACAGAACCGAAAGGCAGGTGCGGCAGGATGAGAGCGGATTATGAAATGGTGATCGGACTGGAAGTGCACGTGGAGCTGAAAACGAAGACCAAGATTTTCTGCGGCTGCAAAACGACGTTCGGCGCGCCTCCGAATACGCAGTGCTGTCCCGTCTGTATGGGCCTTCCCGGGTCGCTTCCGGTATTAAACGGCAAAGTCGTCGAGTCCGCGGTCAAGGCGGGTCTCGCCTTACACTGTCAGATCGCGCGGACCAGCCGCGAGGACCGGAAAAACTATTTTTACCCGGACCTTCCGAAAGGCTATCAGATTTCCCAGTACGACAGGCCGCTCTGCGAGCATGGCTATCTTGAAATCCCCGCGGGCGGCGATACGAAAAAGATCGGCATTACGAGGATTCATATCGAGGAGGACGCCGGAAAGCTGATTCATCAGCCGGGCGTCGGTACGATGATGGATTTTAACCGCTGCGGCGTGCCGCTGATCGAAATCGTAACCGAGCCGGACCTCGGTTCGGAGGACGAGGCGGCGCTGTTTCTTCGCAGACTGCGGCAGATTCTCCTTTTTGCCGGCGTTTCCGATTGCCGGATGAACGAAGGGTCCATGCGCTGCGACGTCAATCTGTCGGTGCGCCCGAAAGGGTCTTCGGCGCTGGGGACCCGGACCGAGATGAAAAATCTGAATTCCTTCCAGTCCGTCTACCGCGCGATTCAGTATGAATTCGCAAGACAGGCGGACGTCCTCGACGAAGGGGAGACGGTCGTGCAGGAGACGCGCCGCTTTGACCAGGAGACCGGCGAGACCTCTTCCATGCGCAGTAAGGAGAACGCGGACGACTACCGGTATTTTCCGGACCCCGATTTGCTGCCGATCTGCCTTACGGAGGAATATATCGAAAAACGGCGTGCGGAACTGCCGGAAATGCCGGATGCGAGGGCAAAACGCCTAAAAGAGCAGTATGGGATGAAAGAGCAGGATATCGAGCGGATCTGCGCGCTTCCGGTTACCGCCGCGTTTTTTGATGAGGCGGCGCGGTGCACGGAAAATTTTCAGTCCTTGCTTTCTCTGTTTGTTTCCGATCTGCTGCCGCTTACGGACGAGAATACGGAGACGATTCCGGTCGCGCCGGCGCATGTCGCTCTCCTCGCCGACCGCATCGCGCAGGGAATGATCAGCCGCGGCTCCGCGAAGAAGGTCCTTCCCGCGCTGTGGGAGAAGGACGAGGAGCCGGACGAGGTGATTCAGAGGATGGATTTGCTGCAGATCAGCGACGAAGAGACCCTGCGCCCTCTTGCGGAGACAATCCTGCGGGAGAACGAAAGAGCCGTGAACGATTACCTCGCCGGCAAACCAGCGGCTTTGCAGGCGCTGATAGGGCAGATGATGAAACGAACGGGCGGAAAATGCAATCCGGTTGTAACAAAGAAAATATTTTTGGATTTGCTCTCCGAATTGGCGCCTCATCAATGAAATCTTACGCAAAGCGGCAGGATTATGGATTTGATTTAACGGCCGGACAGGCGGTTTAACGATGGCGGAAGCCTGTCCTGCCTCTGTTTGAGAGAAAGGAGGGAAAGCGGTATGAATGGAATTTCTTTTTTACTGGAAGCGCTGAGCTTTCAGCCCGGGATCATTCCCGCGACCGGCGACAAGACCCGAATCGGGATTTGGATTGCGCTGCTTATAGTCTCCGCAGTCCTGGTGCTTGCGGCGCTTCTCTATAAGCACGCGCAGGATAAAAAGAGGGAACAGCGCCGCAGAGAGCGGGAGAAACGCCTCGAGCGGGGACGGCAGAGGCAGAAAAACGATAATGAATAAAGTATTATACGGAGAGAAAGGATGATTCCCATGGAAAAGAAGAATCTGGACTGGGCGAATCTTGGATTCGGATACGTAAAAACAGAAAAGCGGTATGTTTCCAATTACAGGAACGGAGCGTGGGACGAGGGAACGCTTACGGAGGACGATACCGTAACCATCAGCGAATGCGCGGGTGTTCTGCAATATGCGCAGACCGTGTTTGAAGGATTGAAGGCCTATACGACGGAGGACGGACGGATCGTCGTCTTTCGCCCCGATTTGAACGCGGAGCGCTTCGAAAGTTCCGCGGAGCGCATGGAAATGCCCGTTTTCCCGAAGGAGCGCTTTATCGGGGCCGTTACGGCTGTGGTGAAGGCAAACGAGGCCTGTGTGCCGCCGTACGGAACCGGAGCGACGCTGTACGTTCGTCCCTATATGTTCGGCAGTTCCGCTGTGATCGGCGTGAAGCCGGCGGATGAATACCAGTTCCGTGTGTTCGCAACGCCGGTCGGCCCCTATTTTAAGGGCGGCATGAAGCCGTTAACGCTGACGGTCAGCGATTTTGACCGCGCGGCTCCGCACGGCACGGGACAGATCAAGGCCGGACTGAACTACGCGATGAGCCTTCACGCGATCGTATCGGCGCACAAGGCCGGCTACGACGAGAATCTGTACCTTGACCCGCAGACGCGGACAAAAGTTGAGGAGACCGGAGGCGCGAATTTTCTGTTTGTTACGAAGGACCATAAGATTGTAACGCCGAAGTCCGCAAGCATCCTGCCGTCGATTACGCGGCGCTCGCTTGTTGTCGTCGCGCGGGAGTATCTGGGCCTTGAGGTCGAGGAGCGCGAGGTGTATCTGGACGAGGTGCCGGAATTCGTCGAATGCGGCCTCTGCGGGACGGCGGCTGTCATTTCCCCTGTGGGCCGGATCGTGGATCACGGAAGGGAAATCAATTTTGCGAGCGGCATGGACGAGGTCGGTCCGATCACGAAAGAACTGTACGATACGCTGACCGGAATTCAGATGGGCCGGATTCAGGCGCCGAAAGGCTGGATCGTGGAAGTCTGAATGGGAAAAGCGGGCGGACGATTTACATAGGAAACCGGAGGTGCGGACGTATGCCACTTACAACAACAGCCGAAATGCTTCGCGGAGCAAGAAAGCAGGGGTATGCCGTGGGCGCTTTTAATGTGGAGAACATGGAGATGATGCAGGCCGTGATCAGCGCCGCGGAAGAACTGCGGGCGCCTGTTATTCTGCAAACCACTCCTTCCACGCTGCGCTATGCGGATACGGACCTCTACGCCGCCATGGCGGCGGCCCTTGCCCGGAAGTCCCCGGTGCCCGTGGCGCTGCATCTGGACCACGGAGACAGCTTTGCGCTGTGCGTTAAAGCCCTGCGGTCCGGCTATACCAGCGTGATGATCGACGGCAGCAGGCTGCCGATAGCGGAGAATATCTCCCTTACGAAGCAGGTTGTTGCCATGTGCAGCGCCGCGGGCGTTCCGGTAGAGGGCGAAATTGGCCGCGTGGGCGGCAAGGAAGATGATTTGGAATCCGACGGCGGTTATACCCTTCCCGAAGAGGCCGTCCGCTTTGAAAAGGAGAGCGGGCTGTTCAGCATGGCGGTGGGCGTTGGCACCGCGCACGGATTTTACAGGGAAAAGCCAAGGCTCAATAAGGAACTGATCGCCGTTTTGCGGGAGAGAGTCGCCGCGCCCCTTGTGCTGCACGGCGCCTCGGGCCTGTCGGATCAGGATGTAAAGGACTGCATCAGACAGGGAATCTGCAAGGTCAATTTCGCGACAGAACTGCGCGACGCCTATACCGCGGGCGTGCGAAAGACGCTGACAAAAGACCCCGGGATATATGATCCCAAAGTTTACGGCAGCGAGGGGCGTCAGAGAGTGAAGGAACTGGTCATGGAGCGCATACGCGTCTGCGGCTGCGACGGAAAGGCGTGAAGGCATGAAGGATATCCTGATCGGTATCGACGTAGGGACATCCGCCTGCAAGGCGGCCGCGTTTGATCTTAACGGCAGCGCGCAGGCAAAAGTCTCCATACGCTATGCCGTGGACTATCCCAGGCCCGGCTGGGCGCAGCAGGACCCTGAGGTATGGTGGAAGGCGGCGTGCGATGCCGTCCGCCGTCTGATGGAGGAAGGGTCCTTCTCGGCTGGGGCCGTTGCAGGTGTGGGCGTAGACGGTCAGAGCTGGAGCGCCATTCCCCTTGACAGGGACGGCAGGGTCTTGTGTCCGACTCCAATCTGGATGGATACGAGGGCGGAAACGCTGTGCCGGAAAGCGGAGAGCCAGATCGGGTCCGACAGACTTTTCGCCTGCGGCGGCAACCCGCTGTCTCCTTCCTATACCCTGCCCAAGGTCCTGTGGTATAAGGAGGAACTGCCGCAGGTCTATGAAAAGGCGGATAAGATTCTGCAATCCAACGGATATATCGTTTATAAACTCACAGGGGCGCTTACGCAGGATAAAAGTCAGGGATACGGCTGGGCCTGCTATAACGCGGCGAAAAACCAGTGGGACACCGTTCTGTGCAGGGAACTCGGACTGCGTGTAAGCCTGCTGCCGGAGATTGTCTCCTGCAGTCAGATCGCGGGCGGCATAACGGAGGAGGCGGCCCGTCTTACGGGCCTTGCCGCGGGCACGCCGGTTGCAGCCGGCGGACTGGATGCCGCCTGCGGGACGCTTGGCGCGGGTGTGATTCATCCCGGAGAGGCGCAGGAACAGGGCGGTCAGGCGGGCGGTATGAGCATTTGCCTTAACCGGCCCCAAACCGACCCCCGGCTGATCTTCTCTTCACATGTGGTCGACGGTCTGTGGCTGCTTCAGGGAGGCACAGTGGGCGGAGGAGGCGCCCTGAACTGGTTCGAGCGTGAATTTGGCGCTGCGGAGCGTCAGCTTGCGAAGGAGAACGGCAGTCATTCCTTTCAGGAACTGGACAGAGAAGCGGCCGAAGTCGCGCCGGGATGCGGCGGACTTGTCTTTCTGCCCTATCTGGCGGGAGAGCGCAGTCCCCTGTGGGACGCCGCGGCCAAGGGGGTCTATTACGGCATTGATTTTTCCAAGACACGGGCGCACTTTGCCCGTGCCTTGATGGAAGGGGTGGCCTATTCGCTGCGCCATAATCTGGAAACAGCCTGCGAGGCAGGGGCCTCCGTTTCGATGCTGCGGTCCGTAGGCGGCGCTGCGAACAGCCGGTTCTGGACCCAGATGAAGTCGGATATCACCGGCAAGACCATTCAGGTAGCCGCCTCCGATTCCGCAACATCCCTCGGGGCCGCGATTCTGGCCGGCGTGGGCGTCGGAGCCTACGGCGGCTTTGACGAGGCGGTACGGCGCGC
>CAYUPA010000053.1:2188-9242 GCA_964446565.1 uncultured Lachnospiraceae bacterium | reverse complement strand
TTCCTCTTTTTCATCTTCTTCTTTTTCTTCCTCTGCGACCTCTTCTTCCTTCTCTTCCTCTGTGACTTCTTTTTCCTCTTCTTCCTTCTCTTCCTCTGCGACCTCTTCTTCCTTTTCTACCTTTACGACCTTATAATCCTCTTCTTTAATCACCTGATTGCTCTCATCGACACGGACGACATCGCCCGTGTCAAGCTGGGACTCCGTGGAATGACCCATATAGCGGTCGATGATGGCCTGCCGCTCGGCATCAAGGCTGAATCCTCCAAGGTCTTCCTGCGCGATGATGTCTTCCTCCGTCGGCATGTAGTTGCGGAAGACGCGCTCGAGAATCGCGGCGGAAATATAGCAGTAAACGGATACGATGAGGCAGATCGCGAAAATGGAAACATAGTAGAGGAGAGCAAATCCGCCGACCACAAGAGCGAGGCACAGCAGCGTGAAAGGCAGATGCTTGTTCGCCATAAAAAACGAGTATTTGAAGATGTCCCGGGTCTTCATTTCAAAGCGGGCCAGCATCGGGAACGCATAGATTGTCACAAAGAGCACTTCCACGCCGAGCAGGACTTCAATCGGGAAAAGGACGTAGATGGAACGGCCGAACACGCCGTAATTCATGTACAGGAGCCACATGTTGTAGAGCAGCAGCATAATAATAACGGTAAGGATCGTGCTGAGAATCATCGACTGCTTGTAGTTCGTCTTATAGGCATGCCAGAAATCGCGGAATGTATAGGAATCGGTGCCCCGCTGTTTTTTCCCGAGCGCGTAATAGGTCGCCGTCGTCGCCGGCCCCCAGTGCAGCACGAAAATGGCGATGATCAGCCAGCTCAGCCAGGCCGGCAGGTACGCGCCGACGCCGCTTGTGAAATACACGAAGATCGGAGCGAGTCCGCCGAAAATAAGCCACAGTACATTCAGGAAAATCAAATCAAATACCAGACTGCATTATTTGACAAACGGTCCGTCCATCCGGAAAAAACCGCCTTCTTTTGCCATACAGAACCTCCGCTCCTTTACATGGATTGCGATAAGTTTTAATTTGGACTGCCGACGCAGTCAGGACCGAAAGTCATTATACATGATTCTTTTTTTATATACAAGTCTCCTCCGCAGGGGACATTGTGAACATTTTATTTCCCGGGTTCGTCTTCCGGTCTGTTTCCGCAGGGCTGTCCGCAGTTTGTACAGAATTTAGCGCCCGGAATCAGTTTGGCGCCGCAATTCGCACAGTACCGCGCAGGCCCGCCTGCCGTCTGAAAAGGCTGTCCTTCCGAGGACTGCTGTCCTGCCGCGGATTGCTGTTCTGCCGCAGATTGCCATCCTTCTTGAGATTGCTGTCCTGCCGCGGATTGCCATCCTTCTGAGGAATATCGTCCTTCTGAAAATTGCTGTTCCTCCGAGGATTGCTGTCCCGCTGCGGTCTGCCGTCCTGCCGCCGAAGGGCCGCCCGCCGCAAAGGAGAACCTGCCGACAAAGAGAGAGCCGATGCCGCAGACAAGCGTCAGGAAAGGCCACAGGCGAATCGACATGCCATCGAGTTCCTCCGCCAGAATTGCCATCGCGATGAAGATAAGCACCAGCCCGATCGAATAAAACAGATCGAGCCGCAGCCGGCGTTTGGAGCCTGTAATGGAAAGCAGAAGCGCGCCGATGCCGAGGAGTACAGTCAGCCAGAACAGAATCGTATAGATCCAAAGGCCGTACCGCATTTCGTCGAGTTCATAGAGGATTTCAAACGAGTTAAGAGAGGTAATCAGCCGGGACAGCTTTGGCGCCATGCCCGCCAATTCAAGCGGCGAGATCGTTCCGTCGGCGAATTTTTTAAGGAATTTTTTCGCGGCTTTCAAGTTGTCCCGGTCGGTGGAGGCGTCTCCCCAAAAGTTGAAAGATTCGTCGTCGTGATTGTCCAATGCTCCGAGAATTCTTGCCACTCCGATCTTGAAAGATTCGCGATAGGGACCCTTAATCCCAATCCAGCCGGTAAAAAGCAAAAACAACAAAGAAAAGAGAATCAGAAAGAATCGTAAAAAATTCGGTTTCGTATTCTTCATTTTAAAATCTCCCGCTCTTCCTTGGTTTGGGTTTGTCCCGCATCTGTAAGATCCCGGATTCCGATTATCGGGTCTGTGTTTCAGGCTCCCCGCCCTGCGTTTCAGGCGCCGCGTCCTGCGTTTCAGCCGTTTGGTCCGGCGTTTCAGGCTCCGCGTCCGACGTTTCAGACGTCTGGTTCTGCGTTTCAGGCTCCGCGTCCTGCATTTCAGCCGTTTGGTCCGGCGTTTCAGGCCCCGCGTCCTGCGTTTCAGCCGTCTGACTCTGCGTTTCAGGCTCCGCGTCCGGCTTCTCTGTTTCGCCCGGCTCCAGTTTCGCGCCGCAGACCGTGCAGAAATTGCTGCTCGCTGCCAATTTCGCGCCGCAGGCCGGACAGACTTTTTCCGTCTTTTCGGGGCTTGCCGCATCGACCAGCTTCGCGCCGCAGAACGCGCAGAACTTCGCGCCCTCCGGCACCTTCGCGCCGCAGGCTGGACAGCGGGTAATCCCCTTGAGTTCCTGAAGCCGGTTCTGCATCGATACGGTTTCGCGTTTCAGGGCGATCGCCTGATCCACAAGGCCTTTCTGTTCAGCGCTTTCCGCCGCGCCGCGCTGTTCGCAGTAATTTTGTCCAATAGTCTGGTACAGGGCAAGAAGCTGCTTTTCGTTCTTTGCAATCGCCGTATTCAGCTTAATACTCTCTTTGTACTTCTCGGTATGCGTAGTTACGGAATCGACGATGGAGTGAATGTTCGATGAATTGGAAGATGCCATGATGTTTCCCCCTCTGATTTGTCAAATACGTCCGTTTTTACAGTTCGAGAGCAAGCTCGATCATCGGGCGCAGGCCCTTCTCCCGCTGCGCCGCTGTCGTAGCCTCCCGGGTTACGAGACTGTCGCTCACCGTCAGGATGGCGAGCGCTCTCGCGCCAAGCCGCGCCGCGTTCATGTACAGCGCCGCCGCTTCCATTTCCACGGCAAGAACGCCCATTGCCGCCCATTGCCGCGCCGCCTCGGCATTGTCATTGTAGAAGACATCGCTCGAGACGACATTCCCCACATACGCGGGCAGACCCCTTGCAGCGGCGAGGTCCCGCGCTTTTTGAAGAAGTCCGAAATCCGCGATCGGCGCGAAGGTTCCCGGCAAACGGTACTGCGCGCCGTAGCGGGAATCCGTACACGCCCCCTGCGCCAGAATGAGGTCAAAGAGTTTCAGATGCGCCTGATACGCTCCGCAGGTTCCGATGCGAATCAGATTTTTCACGCCGAAATCGTGAATCAGCTCATAGCTGTAGATTCCGATGGACGGCATGCCCATGCCCGTGCCCTGCACGGAAATCCGCCGCCCCTTGTACAATCCGGTAAAACCGTACATTCCCCGTATTTCATTGTAGCAGACCGCGTCGCTCAGATATTCCTCCGCGATGAACTTCGCCCTCAGCGGATCGCCGGGCAGCAGGACCGTCTCCGCGACAGCGCCCGGCGCCGCCCCGATATGAACCGGCATAGCGTCACCTCCCGTGCTCGTTTGTCCTTTCATTATACCGTTTTCCGCAGCAAAAGAAAAGCCCTGAAATCAATAAAATTCAAAAGAGCGGCAGGGCGGCACGGCAAAATGACGAAAAAGAGGGCGGCGCATTGTTTTTTTCGCCCCGCCTGCTATAATGTCTGTAAAATGCAGGAAAGGGGCGAATGCCATGAAATGTATTACAGGAGGGCGCATTGTGCTGCCGGACCGGATTCTCGACCGCAAGGCGCTTTTGTTTAACCGCCGGATTCTTGGAGTGATCGATGAAGACAAGGCGCCGTCCGGCCCGGACGTTGAAATCATCGACGCGGGCGGACTTTACGTCACGCCGGGTCTGATCGATGTTCACAGCCACGGCTGCGCGGGCGAGGACGCGACGACATCCGACGGGGAAGGAATCCGCAAAATGTGCCGGTTTGTCGTGGAAAACGGTGTAACGTCCTGGCTCCCGACGCTCGTCACAAGCCCGCTCGATATGATGAGCCTTGCTTTTGAACGCTTCCGCGCGCAGCGGGAAGAGAGTCGCGGCAGCGAGGAGGACTGGGGCGGCGCGGAGATTCTGGGCGTCAACATGGAAGGCCCGTTTATCAATCCTGTGCGCAAGGGCGCGCACCTGCCCGAATATATCAAAGCGCCGGACGCGGACTATGCGCTCCGGTATAAGGACATCATTGTTCTGCTTACGATCGCGCCGGAGATGGAAGGCGGGATGGAGTTCGTCCGCCGTATCGTGGAAGAGAGCGATATCCGCCTTGCGATGGGCCATACGGCTGGAACTTATGATGAGGCTGTGGCCGCTTTCGATGCGGGTGTCAGCGAGGTTACGCATCTGTTTAACGCGATGACCGGCATTCATCACAGGGATCCCGGGACAGCCGGCGCGGCCCTTGCGCGGCACAATGTCTACTGTGAACTGATCGCCGATACGTTTCATATTCATAAGGGCCTTTTCCAGCTTGTCGCCGACGCGAAAAAGGACAGACTGGTCCTGATTACCGACAGCCTTCGGGCGACCGGCCTTCCGGACGGCGAGTATGATTCCGGGGGGCAGCGTGTGAGGGTCGAGGGAATTCGCTGTCTGCTTCCGAACGGAACGATCGCCGGCAGCGTTTTGCGGCTCAATCAGGGCGTGCGCAATCTGTATGAAAACACGGACCTTCCCTTTGAAAAAGCGGTGGCCGCGGCAAGCCTGAACCCCGCCCGCGCGATCGGCGTCGAGAACCGCAAGGGGTCCATCGAGCCCGGCAAGGACGCGGATCTGGTGCTGATGGATTCGAAATGCAATGTCTATAAAACATTTGTGCGAGGAGTGAAATGTTATGAAAAACAGAATTCGGATTATCGTCTGTGACAGTTATGAGCAGCTGAGCCGGAAGGCCGCCGCGATGGCCGCCGGCGTGGTCAGTTTGAAGCCGGACTGCGTTTTAGGCCTTGCCACCGGTTCGTCCCCGGTCGGAATGTATCAGGAGCTTGTGCGAAAGTACGAAACGGGCGAACTCGATTTTTCAGGCGTTCGGACCTATAATCTGGACGAATATTGTCCGATCAGTCCCGAAAATCCGCAAAGCTATCATTATTTTATGAAGGAAAACCTTTTCAGCCGCGTCAATCTCCTGCCGGAGAATACCCATGTGCCGGACGGAAACGCGGCGGACATGGACCGGGTGTGCGAAGACTATGAGGAGCAGATCGAGAGCGCGGGCGGCATCGATCTGCAGGTGCTCGGCATCGGCAATAACGGGCACATTGGATTTAACGAACCGGCGGAGGCCTTTGAAAAGAAGACGCACGTCGTGAAGCTGCAGGAAAGCACAATCAAGGCGAACGCGCGCTTTTTCGCGGATGAAAGCGAGGTTCCGAAAAAGGCCGTCAGCATGGGCGTCGGCTCGATTCTGCGGGCGCGCCGGATTTTGCTTGTTGCAAACGTCGCCGCGGCGCTTAACGGGCCGATCACGCCGAAGGTCCCGGCCTCCGCTCTGCAGCTGCATCCCGACGTCACGGTGATTCTCGACCGGAAAGCCGCGTCGAAACTGCGATAACAGGAGGCGGTGGATCATTCGGTCCGGTCCGCTTTTTGCAGCGCGTCCGGAGGCAGATACTTACGAATCGTTTCGAGCATCCGGCTTTTGGAACCATCGGGGAAACAGGAGCACATTTTGTGAATGCGGTAGCGCAGCGACGAAAGGGCGAGGTGCAGCCGCTCCGCAATGTGCTCCTGCGGTTCTTTTTCCAAAAGAAGTGCGAGAATTTTGTGGTCGAGATCGTCCGTTTCGCAGAGGAGCCGTTCCAGAGACAACAGCGGCGCGATGGATTCATCAATATAAAAATTCACATGCCGGGGCTGGGACCCGCGCGGCGATTCCAGCGGCGGGCCGCCTTCTTCGGCCGCGGATTCGCCTGTAAGCAGCGGACAGCGCACGAAGGCGTTGATGCTCATTCCCGGATTTTTGACCAGAAAGGACGAGAGCCGGACGGCCTGCATCCCCAGAATGTGGAAATCCTGCTCTACGCTGATGAGGGACGGCTGCATGAGCCGGGAGAGGAGGGAACCGCCGAAACTTACGAGGCGAACCTGCTCCGGAATCCGCAGGCCCTGCCCTTTCAGGAAATGAAGCAGATAAACGGCCACCATGTCGTTGACGCAGATCACCGCGCCGAAACGGCCGATATCCCCGCGAAGACAGCGCGCGCTTTCGAGGATCGACCCGTCATTGTAATAAATGTTCTCTTTCCATGGAAACGCGTCCTTTTTGATCGTATCGGCGTAGGAACTGGGATTGACGCCGAAAAGGGCGATTTTTTCTTCGCCGCTCTTTTGAAGATAGAACAGGAGCTCCTGCATACTGCTCCGGTAGTCCATCAGAATGGTATTGGTACGCTGTGCCGCCCCGATATCCTGATCGCCGGTTACGAGCAGAAACAGGAGCTTTTTTTGCAGAGCGAGGGACGAAACGCGGGAAATCCAATGGGTCGACGTACCGATGATGACGAGAATATCGCCGTTCGGAATCGCGGTTTGGCTGCGAAGGGCCTCTTCCTCAAGTTCGACGGCGCCGGCCTTGCGCCGCTGCGCCTGACTGAGCAGCCCGTCCAGGGTTTGTCTGCACCAAAGGGTATGGCGGTAGTCCGGCTCTATCAGCATATGAATCACCATAAAAATCAGTCCCTCTCCAGAGGAGCTTCACGGGGAAACGGCTCCCATGAAAAATTTTTGAGAAAGTTTTTGAGAAAGTCTTTTGTGAAATTCTTCCATGAAAACATTCGTGAGCGGTTTCCATTCCTCGTTTTGGCTTATTATACAGGATGCGCCGGGCATTTTCCAGAATCATTTGCCCCGCGGACTGAAAATCATGGGGAAAGGTCAAGAATTCGTCAGGGAAAACGTAACAGATGACAGCCTGATATTCTCAGGCAGCCTGTTAGTACCGCGGACTCCAGGCTTGTGTTCGTCTTTAGGGCACCCCGGGCAGTCTGCGGATCAGGATGCCCCTGCGG
>CAYUPA010000053.1:0-2178 GCA_964446565.1 uncultured Lachnospiraceae bacterium | reverse complement strand
GCGCCGGGCATTTTCCAGAATCATTTGCCCCGCGGACTGAAAATCATGGGGAAAAGGGTGCCAGTTTTTTCCGGAAAAATTCCAAAAAAAATCTGTCTTTTTGCGGAAAAGACAAAATGATAAAATGGTCTCATCATGGAGCCGGGAGGCCCGGTTCAAAAAATTCACACGAAAACGCGGAACAGAGAGGAATATGTATGAAGGCTTCGATTGCGTGCAAAAAGGTAAAGATGAAAACCTACAAGGTGGGAGAAGGGAACGAGGCCCCTCATTTTATTGAGAAGAAGCAGTATCAGGGCGCCTGCGGCAAGGTCTATCCGCTGCAGGTTGTGGACCAGATTCTCGATGAGACGGAAGAAAAAGAGTACGAGATGGTGCAGATGGAAAACGAGTATATTTCCGTTGACATCCTTCCGGCCATCGGCGGCAAGATTTACGGAGCCAGAATGAAGAAGAACGGATACGAGTTCATATATGAAAATCCGGTTGTAAAACCCGCGCTCATCGGCCTCTGCGGGCCGTGGGTCTCGGGCGGCGTGGAGTTTAACTGGCCGCAGCACCACCGGCCTACGACGTATAAGCCGCTCGCCTGCCGTTTCCGCACGAACCCGGACGGCTCCGTTTCCTGTACCATGGGCGAGCTGGAGCCGCTTACGCATATGCGGGGGATGGTTGAGGTTACAATTCGCCCGGGCAGCAGCGTCGTGGAGGCCCGGGGACTTGTCACCAACTGTACCGACCGCGCACTGCCGTTCATGTGGTGGAACAATACGGCGGTGCGTGTGCATGGACAATATAAGGCGATCTTTCCGCCGGATGTGGAGTTCGGCTCCGACCACGACCGCCGGGCCATCATCCCGTTTCCGGTAATGAAAGGCGTTTTTAAGACGGCGCGGCCGTATGATTACGGCGCGGGCACGGACGTTACCTGGTTCAGCAATGTGAAAGTGCCGACGTCGCTGATGATCCCGCGCGGGGAGACCGCGATGGATTTTCTGGGCGGCTATGACTACAGCAAAGAGGCGGGAACCGTGATGATTCACGATCATCATGTCTCGCCGGGCGCGAAAATGTTCACATGGGGCGACGGCGAATTCGGAAAGAAATGGTGTGCCAACCTGACGGATAACGACGACCGGTATATGGAACTGATGACGGGAAGCTATACCGATAACCAGCCGGATTTTGCCTACATTGAACCGGGCGAAACGCGGGAGTTCATAACCTGCTGGTATCCTGTGACGGGAATCGGGAATATTTCAAACGCGTCGGTTCACGGCGCCGTGCGCCTTGACAAGGCGGAGGACGGCGCGAACGGCATCGGGACAAACGGCCGCGCGGCGGATGGCGCAGAGGCAAATGCCTGCATATCGGACGGCATCGGCGCGAACGGCATCGCGGCGGATGAAACAGGGGCGAATGCCCGTATAACGGTCGGCGCCTGCGTAACGAGGCCGAGGGCGAAGGTCCGCCTTACGCTCACGCGCGGCGAAACCGTCCTGTATGAAAAAAGCGGCGCTCTCGGTCCGGAGGAATTCTGGCTTGAAACGGTTGATATCTCGGGGAACATACAGATTGAGGAACTGACGCTGACCTTAGCGGACGCGGAGGAGGGAATGGTTCTCGTTTCCTATACGCCGCCCGTGAAGGGGAAAAAGGAGCCGCCCAAGGCCCGCGGGCGCGCGCCGTACCCCGCGGACGTCGCGACCGTTGATCTGCTCTATACCTATGGAAGGCATCTCGCCCAGTACAAGCACGGCACCTATAAGGCGGAGGATTATTTCCGGGAAGCGCTTCGCAGGGAGCCGGAGGATGCCCGCTGCAATCTGGAAATGGGAAAGGCGGAACTGGAGAAAGGGCGGTTTGATGAGGCGGAGTCTTACCTGAAAACAGCCATGAGCCGCGTCGCCTTTGAAAATACAAGCCCTGAAGATACGGAAGTGTATTATCAGATGGGACGGGTAAAGCGCTTTCAGGGAAAACTCACGGAGGCCTACGGCTTTTTCAGGGCGGCTGCCTGGCAGCGGAAATGGGCGTCTGCCGCGTACTTTGAGAGCGCCTGCATCAGCAGCGCGGCGGGGCAGAAGGAGCGGGCGGTCTCGGAGCTTACGGAGGCGATTCGGACCAATGCGCGCTTCTACGGCGCGAGGGTGCTTCTCGGCTATCTGACAGGGGATC
>CAYUPA010000052.1:5664-9393 GCA_964446565.1 uncultured Lachnospiraceae bacterium | reverse complement strand
TGGAGGATACGGTTTCCATTCTGCGGGGCCTCAAGGAGCGGTACGAGGTTTTCCACGGGGTTAAAATCACGGACGGGGCGCTGATCGCAGCCGCGACGCTCTCCGACCGCTATATCTCGGACCGTTTTCTGCCGGACAAGGCCATCGATCTGGTCGACGAAGCCTGCGCGGTCATCCGCACGGAAATGGATTCCATGCCGACCGAACTCGACGAAAAGTCCCGTAGGATCATGCAGCTTGAAATCGAGGAAGCGGCGCTTAAAAAGGAAGACGACCCTCTGTCCGCGGACCGTCTTACCGCGCTGCAGGAGGAGCTGAAACGTCTGCGCGACGAGCTGAAAGTCATGAAGACCCACTGGGAACAGGAAAAGGATTCGATATCCCGCGTGCAAAATCTGCGCAAGGAGATCGAACATGTGAACGCGGAGATCGAACAGGCGCAGCTGAACTATGACCTGAACCGCGCCGCCGAACTCAATTACGGACGCCTGCCCGCTCTGAAAAAGGAGCTTGAGGAGGCCGAGGAGCACAGTCCGGATTCCCATCCGCAGTATCTGCGCAACGCCGTAACGGAGGACGAAATCGCCCGCATCGTCGCGCGCTGGACCGGGATTCCCGTCGCCCGCCTGATGGAGGGCGAGCGCGAAAAGCTGCTCCATCTTGACGACGAACTGCACAAACGCGTGATCGGACAGGATGAAGCGGTCTCCGACGTCACGGAAACGATCCTTCGCTCCCGCGCCGGCATTCAGGACCCGAACCGCCCGATTGGCTCCTTCCTCTTCCTGGGGCCGACCGGCGTCGGGAAAACGGAACTTGCGAAGGCGCTCGCGCAGGCGCTTTTCGACGATGAGAAAAATCTGGTGCGCATCGATATGAGCGAATACATGGAGAAACATTCCGTTTCCCGTCTGATTGGAGCGCCTCCGGGATACGTCGGCTACGACGAAGGCGGACAGCTTACGGAGGCGGTGCGCCGTCATCCGTACTGCGTCGTCCTTTTCGACGAGGTGGAAAAAGCCCATCCCGACGTCTTTAACGTCCTGCTGCAGGTGCTGGACGACGGACGGATCACCGATTCGCACGGACGCACCGTCGATTTTAAGAACACGATTCTGATTCTGACCTCCAACCTCGGGTCCTCCATTCTGTTGGAGGGGATCGACGCCTCCGGCGAAATCTCGCCGCAGGCCCGCGCGGAGGTCGAAGCGCTCCTTCGCCAGTCCTTCCGTCCGGAATTTCTGAACCGTCTGGACGCGACGGTCTTCTACAAGCCGCTCACCAAGGACCAGATCCGCTCCATCGTGCGTCTGATGCTGAAAGACCTCTCGTCCCGTCTTGAAGAACAGCAGCTCAGCATCCAGGTCACGGACGAGGCCGTCGATTTCATCGCCGAAGAAGGGTATGACCCGGTCTACGGCGCGAGACCTCTGCGGCGCTATATCCAGCGTCATATCGAAACCATGCTCGCCCGCCGCATCATCGAGGGCAATCTCACGGCCGGCACGGTGCTGACCGTCGGGCTTAAAAACGGAGAACTCGCGCTGATCTGACGCCGCACGGGAAAGGCGGTCTCCGCAATAACAGGGCGTTCAAAAAAACTGCCTTACAGCGGGACGTCCGGAACCCTGTCCCTCCAGCGGGGCGTCCGAAATCCTGTTCTTACAGCGGGACGCTCCGCGCGCGGAAAAGCGAAAACTTCCTACAGCGGGGCGTCCGCGGCGCTGAAGAGCGAGAAAAAGACGCTGAAAACGAAGATTAGAACGACGGCGCCAAAAATGATATACGGCCGGATTTGAGAGGGCGCGGGGTTCTTTGCCCTGCCCATTCGAAGCCGCGAAATCCCCTTCGTCAGCAGCAGCGCGGCGAGCGCCCCCGCCGAATCGATGAGAACGTCCCGCAGCTCGCAGCTGCGCCCGGAAACAAAATACTGGTGCAGTTCGTCAGACAGGCTGTACAGCACGGCAATGAGAAACGCTGAAATATAGCGCTTCTTCCCGGAAAGCGAAAAGGCGGAAAGCGCGTCGAACAGCAGAAGGGACAGCACGAAATAGACGCTCATGTGCGCCCCTTTTCGAATCCAGAACACGGACGTCCGGATGATGCTTTCGACGCGCCCCTCCTCCATGCCCGGGAAAAAGGTTCTTAGAATCCAGCCGAGGATTTCGGCCGCTTTTCCGCTCGCCGCCGAAGATTCCGCGGCGTCCTGCTGCGAAAAGAAAAATATCAGCGCCATCCACAGAATCACGCTGCAAATCCGGATCACGGCCGCTTTATTTTTTTGCGCCTGATTTTGCATGTTTCTCCTGACTCCGATAATACATATAGTAGTTGCATTTGATCATACCGTTATACAGCTTGCGCTTTTTATCGGCCCCGCGGCCAAAAAGCCGCTCGAATCCCTCATGCGGCGTTATGACATAGCAGGTATGCTCCGCCGACGGCTGAATAACTTCTCCCATGATCCGGTAGAGGTTTTCCGCGTCCCGAATTTCCAGAAGCCGCTCCCCGTACGGCGGATTGCAGATGGTAATCGTCCTGTCCGCGTCCGGCCGGTATTCGCGGATATCGCGCTTTGCGGCCCGAATATGGCCCGAAACCTTCGCGAGCGCCGCGTTCTGCTTCGTAAGCGCAAGCGCTTTTTCATCGATATCCCACGCGTAGGCCAGAAACCGCGCGTCTTTTTTAATTTCGGACAGCGCCTCCTGCCGTTTTTCCTTAAAAACGTCCCGCGGGAAGCTGTCCCATTGTTCACAGGCAAAATGACGCAGAAGCCCCGGCGCGATATTGAGGGCCTTCATCGCCGCTTCGATCACAATCGTTCCGGAGCCGCAGAACGGGTCGCAGACCACGGAATCCCGGTGCACCCGCGCGAGATTGACCATGCCCGCGGCGAGCGTCTCCCGGATGGGCGCCTCGTTCGCGTTTTTCCGGTAGCCGCGCTTATGCAGGCCGGCTCCGCTGGTATCGAGCATCAGCGCCGCCCTGTCTTTAAGAATCGAAAACTGCACCTGCAAGGTGCCCGCGCTTTCCTCGAACCACTCGATATGATACCGGTCCTTCAGGCGCTCCACGATCGCCTTTTTGATGATCTTCTGGCAGTCCGGCACGCTGTGAAGCTGTGAATTTAACGACCAGCCCTTGACCGGAAAGGCGTCCTTTCTGCCGATAAAATGCTCCCACGGCAGCGCGCGCACACCTTGAAAAAGCTCTTCAAAGTCCGCGGCGTCAAACTCGCCCAGCTGAATCAGCACGCGCTCGCCGCAGCGAATCCGGAGGTTGGCCTTCGCGATGTCGGCAAAGCCGCCCTCGAAGGTGACCTTTCCGTTATCCGCCCTGACGTTCGAAAACCCTTCCCACCGGAGATCGTCCGCGACGATTCCCTCGAGGCCGAACAGTGTGGGAACGACCATCTTCATCCGCTCTCTCCCCGCCTTTCATAATTGACCCACCGGAAGCGGAGCCCATTCTCCTCCATTACCGGAGACCGGCTCGTGACAGTCCATTCCGCGGGGTCCCACCGGGGGAAGAACGCGTCGGCCTGAAACGCGCCCTCTACGTGCGTGATGTACATTGTCCGCACACAGGGAAGCGCCGCGCGGTAGAGACTCGCGCCGCCGAAGACCACAACCTCCTCTTCGGCCCGCGCACACGCCTTCAGCGCCGCGTCAAGATCATGCGCGATTCGGACGCGGGGATGCCCGGACTGATACTCCGGATTCGCCGTCA
>CAYUPA010000052.1:0-5654 GCA_964446565.1 uncultured Lachnospiraceae bacterium | reverse complement strand
TGCGGCCCATGAGGAGGGTTTTCCCCAGCGTCACTGCCTTCACATGTCTTAAATCGCCGGACAGTTTCCACGGAATCCGGTTCTGAAAGCCGAGTTCATACTGCGGACCGTAGGCCGCGATCAAAGTCAGCATCAGACGGCGACCTCCATGGATATCGCGTCGTGGTGCCGGTAGCCGATCAGCTTAATATCCTCGACCGTAAAGCCGTAAAAATCATGAATTTCCGGATTGATCCAGAGCTTCGGCGCTTCGTAGGCCCTTTCCCTGCGGCTCAGCTGCAGTTTCAGGGCCTCCACCTGATTTTCATAGATATGGGCGTTGTTCATTACATGGGTAAAAAGCCCCGGCTTCCATCCTGTCGCCTGCGCGACCAGATGCACAAGCACCGCGTACTGCGTCGTATTAAACGGCACGCCCAGCCCCATATCGGCGCTGCGCTGCACCAGCATACAGTTGAGCCTTCCGTCCGAGACGTCCCAGAGCGTCAGGAAACAGCAGGGATGCAGCGCTCCCGTATCCAGATGCGGAATCTGCCACAGGTCGATCAGCATCCGGCGGTCCTGCGGATTCGTTTTCAGCTGGCGCAGCAGGGTATCCATCTGATGATACCTCTTTACGACCCAGCCGTAGGACGTGCCGATCGTGCCGTCCTCCATCATCCACTCGTCCCAGATGTGCACGTTCTGCTCCTGCAGGCGCTTCACGTCGTTGGACTGTTCCTGATAAATCCACAAAAGCTCCCGTACCGCCGTGCGGAAGGCGACGCGCTTCGTCGTCAGAATCGGAAATTCTTTTTCCAGATCGAACTGGAAAATCTGATGCGGCAGCTTGTAGGTCGGAACGCCGGTCCGGTTGCCGTCATAGTAGCCGTCTTTCAGAATACGCTCCACAATGGCAAGATACTGTTTGTCGTAATTGCTCATAACCTCTCCACACGCTGTATTTCGCGCCGCACAGCGCCCTCGCCCTTCAGCATGTTCCGAAGGGACAGCCGGATTTTACCGTCAAGCCCCGCCTCGTACAGGTCGATGCCGAAGATGTCCGCGCGGTGCATCAGCCGGTCCGCGTTTGAGACCGCTTCCTTCATCGTCGTTTCTATCTGCGCGAGCAGGGGGTCCGGACTGATCGAAAACGGCTGGCCGTCGTCGCCGATTCCCGTCAGATACCGGAACCATCCGGCAAGGACCAGCGGAATGACCGCAAGGTCCTCCGTCCTGAGGTCCTCCCGCGCCTGATACGCCTTGATCGTCTCCCCGAAACGGACGGACAGCTTCTGCGAGGTATCGGTCGCGATGCGCTGCGGCGTATCCGGCAAAAACGGATTCGGGAGGCGAAGAGTTACCACGTCGTCAAGGAAGCGCTTCGGGCTCATGATTTCAGGATCGACGACAACCGGCATTCCCTCCTGGTACCCAAGGCGGTACACCAGCTTTTTGAGGTCCTCATCCTGCATCGCCTCCGCGATCGTCCCTTTGCGCAGCAGGCACCCGAAAATGGCAAGCGCCGTATGCAGAGGATTCAGGCAGGTGGAGACCTTCATCCGCTCCACGCGTTGCACGTGTTCCCGATCCGTCATGTAGACGCCCGCTTTTTCAAGCGGCGGCCTTCCGTTCGGAAAATCGTCCTCGATCACCAGATACTCCGCCTCTTCGGCGTTTACGAAGGGCGCGACATAGGAATGTTTCTCCGTGACCACGATATCCGTATCTTCAAAGCCCACATCCGCAAGCATCGTCCGCACCTTCTCATCCGGGCGCGGCGTGATCTTATCGATCATCGTCCAGGGAAACGTAATCTTCGTCCTGTCCGCGAGATAGCGCAGGAAATCATCCCCGCCCTCCCGCGAACAGAACAGCGCCTCCGCGCGCTCCAGAACCGCGGTTTCGAGCTTCTCCCCATTCCGCGAGCAGTTGTCCATGCTTACGAGCGCAAGAGGCGCGGCCCCGCTTTCAAAGCGAACCCTGAGCAGCCGCGCAAGCCGGTCGATCAGGCTGCCGTCCCCGCGGTCCGCGTAGCCCTTTTCCGTAATCGTAAAGCTGACAAGCTGCAGGGACGGGGCGGCGAAAATCGCCGCAAGCCGCTCCCAGTCGGGGGTATTCTCCTCCGCGACGAGCGCCTCGGTCACGCTGCCGAGCACCCTGTTGCGCACGGTTCCGTCCGCTTTCAGGATGCTGACCAGTCCCAGGGCGTCATACGGGGTATAGACCCTGTCTATGATCGCGGGATCGAAGCCCTCCGCCGCGATGATGCCGTGCTCTTCCAGCCCCTGATCGAGGAGCCGCTGTGCAAGAACCGCGGGAAACGCCCGGAAAATATTGCCGGCGCCAAAATGCAGCCAGACCGGTTCCTCCGCCGTCCTCTCCTTCACGGCCCCGCGGTCAAAACGCGGCAAATCGAATCCTTTTTTCTCAAATTCGCCGCGCTGTTTCTCATACTGCAGCAGTTTCATTTTCTCATCCTCCAAACCGGCGGACCTCGCCGAATCCCGCCGCGCGGGCGTTTCGTAAACGGGTCCGTCCTTGTCAGTATACCAGATTGCCCGCCATAATGAAAGAAAAATTTTGCCATCCGCGCGTTCGCATGGTATAATGGGCTGCGTCAAAAAAACATGATGGAGGTTCCCGTGTCAACAAATACCGCTTTTTCAACAATGCCGCTTTCCGAGGAGACGCTGCGGGCGATTCAGGATATGGGCTTTGCCGAGGCAACGCCAATTCAGGCGGAAACCATCGAATACGCCCTCGAGGGGCAGGACCTGATCGGCCAGTCGCAGACGGGCACCGGAAAGACCCTCGCCTTCGCCGTCCCCTGCATCGAGCAGATCGACCCGTTTGACAGATCGCTGCAGACCGTCGTCCTCTGCCCGACAAGGGAGCTTTGCATGCAGGTCTGCGAGGAATTTCGCCTCCTGTTAAAATATCATGAAAACATTAAGGTCGTGCCGGTTTACGGCGGACAGCCGATCGATAAGCAGATTCACGCTCTCCGCGGCGGCGCCCAGGTCGTCGTAGGGACGCCGGGCCGCTTTATGGACCACATGCGCCGCCATACTCTGCGGCTTAAGGACGTCGTCGTCGCCGTGCTGGACGAGGCCGATGAAATGCTGGACATGGGGTTCCGCGAGGATATCGAGCTCATCCTTTCGCAGATGCCGAAGGAGCGGCAGACCCTGCTTTTTTCCGCGACAATGCCGGAGGAGATCCGACAGCTTGCCGGAAACTACCTCGAAGAGCCGAAATTCGTGAAGACCGTCGACGGGACGCTCACCGTTCCGAAGATCGACGAGTACTATTTCGACGTCAAGGAAAAAATGAAAGTCGAAGCGCTCTGCCGCCTCCTCGATATGGAGGAGCCGGAACTCACGCTGGTATTCTGCAACACGAAAAAGAGGGCGGACGATCTTACGCGCCGCCTCAAAGAACGCGGATATTCCGCGGAAGTCCTGCACGGCGACCTCAGTCAGGCCCAGCGGGACAGCGTGATGAAGCGCTTCCGGAGCCGCGCGCTGCGTCTTCTTGTCGCAACCGACGTCGCCTCGCGCGGCCTCGATATTGAAAACATCGATCTTGTCGTCAACTTCGATCTGCCGGACCATGAAGAGTATTATGTGCACCGCATCGGCCGGACAGGCAGGGCGGGACAGGCCGGACGGGCCTACACGTTTGTCGTCGGGCATGAGATGAACCGTCTTCGGGACATCATGCGCTATACAGGCGGCACGATCAAACCGGGGCGCCTCCCGACCCTGACCGAACTTGAGGCGAAGCGGTCCGCCGCCTTCCTCGAAGAAATCCGGAATCTTGTGCGCGAAGGCGAGCTGAGCCGCTATAAACGTCTTGTCGAACAGCTTACAGGCGAGGGCTTCGATCCGGCTGACATCGCCGCCGCTCTCCTCAGGCGGGAGCTTGGCGACACAGAGCAAACCGACGATCTCACGGCACCGCCCCGCCCGGGCGGCCGGGAGTACGCCGAAAGCGACATGGTCCGTCTGCGCATCAGCGCGGGGTCCCGGCAGCAGATTCGCGCAAAGGATATTCTCGGCGCCATCGCGGGGGAAGCCGGCATTCCCGGACGCGTCATTGGGTCCATTCAGATCATGGAGGATTACAGTCTGGTCGATGTGCCAAACGATTTCGCGCGGGACGTCCTGACTCTGATGCGGAACTGTAAGATTAAGGGGCGTCCCGTGCAGATCAGGCGGGACACCCCGAACGAAGGAAGAAACCCCGAAAGCCGGAATAAAAGGCCAAAAGCCGGAATAAAAGGCCGAAAGCCGGAATAAAGGACCAAAGGACCAAAAACTGAAATAAAGGAATTCACGGGACGGGCTCAGGTCTGCGCCATCCGTTTTCTGTTGCAGAGCAGAATGATGCCGCCGATCAAAAACAGCAGGATGATGCCGAGGATGCCGATGGAGGACCGTCCTGTCACGGACTTCGCGACAGAATACAGAGCCGGACCGATGACGGAGGCAAACTTCCCGAAGATATCGAAAAAGCCGAAATATTCGTTGGAGCGTTCCCTGGGAATGATCTTTCCAAAATAGGAGCGCGACATGGACTGAATGCCGCCCTGCGACGTACCGACCAGAACCGCCAGAATCCAGAAGATCACAAGAGCCTGCGAGGTCGTAAGGAAGCCTTCCTCAATTCCGAATCCCATGATGAACCCGAGAATGCAAATGACCGAGTAGACCCCAATGCCCAGCAGTATGACGTTGACGCTGCCGATCTTCTCGCCGAGTTTGCTGAAGAGGATCGCAAAGGGCACCGCCACGATCTGCGTCACCAGAAGCGCCAGAATCATACCGGTCGATCCCAGCCCCAGCGTGCTTCCGTATGCCGTCGACATCTTGATGATCGTACCGACACCGTCAATGTAGAAGAAATACGCGATAATGAAAACCAGAATCCCCCGGTTTTTCAGAATCTCGCGCGCCGTGCGGCGGATGTTGCCGAAGGCCTCTTTCAGCAGGCTCACGTGGGCCGACGGTTCCGTATAGTGCTTCTGCCTGACGTGCCGCACGAAGGGAATGGAGAAGACCGCCCACCAGACGACGGTAATCCACACGGAAATGCGGACCGCGAGCAGGCTGTCTTTCATCAGCATCACCAGCGCGATCGCCGCGAGGAACGGAATCGTGCTGCCGCCTATATAGCCCATCGCGTACCCCCACGCGGATACCCTGTCCATTTTTTCACGCGACGTCACATCGGTCAGGAAGGAATCGTAGCACAGGCAGGAGCCGGAATAGCCGATATTCGAAATCACGTAGGCGGTCAGAACCACGGGCCAGCTCGTAAAAATGGCCGCCGCGGCCGTTCCGAGAATGCCGATGCTGAGAAAGACCATGAACAGTTTCTTTTTGCGGCCCTTGCCATCGCCGAGGCTGCCCACGATCGGGGCGAGAAACGCCATTATCAGCGTCGCGGCCGAAGAGCCGTATCCCCACCATACATCGCCCGCTTCCCCCGCGATGCCGGTAAAATAAATGGGGAACAGCGCGGCCATCATAATGGTCGCGTAGACGGAGTTGGCCCAGTCGTACAGAATCCAACTCTTTTCCTCTTTTGTAAACTTTTCCTTTTTACTCATACGTGCCTCCTTTTGTATGATTTAGATTAAAGCAAGCTGCTTGAGAACGAATATCCAG
>CAYUPA010000051.1:7031-9478 GCA_964446565.1 uncultured Lachnospiraceae bacterium | reverse complement strand
TATTACGCCGTATGTGCGCGAGGGGAAGAATACGGCGGCGGCCGTCGTGCTCAAGTGGTGCGACGGCAGTTATCTCGAGGATCAGGACGCGTTTCGCTATGCCGGCATTTTCCGGGACTGCTATATTCTCGCCCGCGAAACGGACCATATTCAGGATGTATTTATTAAACAGCGGCATACGGCGGAGGCTGTGCGCCTTGCTGTCGAGGTTAAGAGCGCGAAGGGGAGAGTCGAGGCGGTTCTTTTGGACGATACGGGGCAGACCGTCGCGGCCTCCGAAGCGGACAGCGAGGGGACAGCCCTGCTTTTCATGGAAGTGAAGAATCCCGTACTCTGGAACTGCGAGAATCCGTATCTCTACCAGCTGCAGGTGTCAATGGGAGCGGAGGTTCTGCCTTACAGCGTCGGTCTGCGGACCTATACGGTGGAGGACGGCGTGTTCTGCGTCAATCATGTGCCGGTGAAGCTAAAGGGCGTCAACCGTCATGAATCGCACCCGCTTTTCGGAAGCGCGGTGCCGCTTTCCCATGCCAAACGCGATTTGATCCTGATGAAACGATTCAATATCAACGCAATCCGTACGGCCCATTATCCGGACGACCCGCGCTTTCTGGAGCTGTGCGACCGTATCGGCCTGTATGTGATGGACGAGGCGGACCTCGAGTGCCACGGCGCCTGGGAACAGGGCTGCGGCCTGGCGGATGATCCCATCTGGAGCTACGCGTTTCTGGACCGCATCGAGCGGATGGTGGAGCGCGACAAGAACCATGCCTGTGTTTTCAGCTGGTCCCTTGGAAACGAGTCCGGCTACGGGGACAACCATATTCAGATGGCGCTCTGGGCCAGGAACCGCGATCCGTCCCGCCTTCTGCACTATGAGGGCGCAGGCAGCGCTCCGGAGAAGGATTCCTCCTGCCTCGATCTGTACAGCCGGATGTACGATCCTGTGTCATGGATGCAAAAATACCTGAATGATCCGGAAAAAACAAAGCCCTATTTTCTTTGCGAATATTCGCACGCAATGGGCAACGGCCCCGGCGATCTTAAGGATTACTGGGATTTGATCTACAGGCAGCCGCGTCTTATGGGAGGCTGCGTCTGGGAATGGTGTGATCACAGCGTCTATGCGAAGGCAAAAGTCGATGAGAACGGCAATTTGCTGGAATCCGCGGCCGCGGCCGCAGGCCCGGGAGAGCCGTCTTACAAGGAACAGTATTTTTACGGGTACGGCGGCGATTACGGCGACTGGCCCAACGACGGCAATTTCTGTATGGACGGGCTGACAGGTCCGGACCGCACGCCGCACCGCGGACTGTATGAATATAAATATATCATCGCGCCGGTGGACTTTGCGCTCGAAGGGGAGAGGAAGCTGAAAATCCGCAGCCGGTATGATTTCTCGACGACGGAAAACCTGATTTTTGCGTATACGTTGGAATCGAACGGTGACACCGTCGCAGACGGGGTTCTCGATGTGCCTCCGATTGCGCCGCAGTCCGAGTGCGTGGTGGCTCTTCCGCCGTTTGATCCGGTTGGAGACTGTTATTTGACCTTAAGGGCGTATTTGCGTCACGGTACGCCGTGGGCGCCGGCGGGGCACGAAGTGGCGATGCGGCAGCTTTCGCTTTCCGTTCGGGCCGCTTCCGACCGGGCAGCTTTTGCTCACGAATCTTCTGTTCGGGCCGCTTCCGCGTTGGCGGCGGAACCGCGCGATCTGCCGCCTCTGGATATCTGGAAAGAGCAGGGAACCGTGTACATGAAGGGCTTCGGCTTTTTCTATGCCTTCAGCCTCGAAAAAGGCGGGCTTTCCCGGATGCAGTACAACGGTATGGAGCTGCTTAAGGACACGGCGCAGTTTGTGATTGCCCGTCCTTCGCTGGATAACGACCGGGGTATTCGTCCGCTTTGGGACCGCTGGGGCGTGGACAGAGCGAAGATGCAGGTCGAGGAAACACGGGTCTATGACGAGAGGCCTTCAGGGCTGCATTTTGCTGTCACCTATACGATCGGAGCGGCTTCTCTGCGGCCGGTTCTGCGGGGAGAGGCGAAATGGACGATTCGTCCGGATGGATCGGTGACGCTTTCGACGGATGTTCATGTTCGCGACGGGGAGGGCATTGAAGACCCCCGGGGCGGCTCGACGTTTTTCCTGCCGCGCTTCGGCCTGCAGCTTGTCCTTCCAAAGGAGATTGATCAGGTGGAGTATTTCGGCTACGGCCCGGCGGAGGCCTATGTTGATAAGCGCCTCAGCACGACCCGGTCCCGGTACGCGGGTTCGGTAGACGACCTGTTTGAGAATTATCTGTATCCGCAGGAGAACGGAGCGCATTACGGTACGTCGTGGCTGGACCTTACCGACGCGTTCGGGCTGGGGCTTCACATCCAGTCGGACCGGCCGTTTTCCTTTAACGCAGGCCGGTATTCGATCGATGCGATTCGCAGGGCGG
>CAYUPA010000051.1:0-7021 GCA_964446565.1 uncultured Lachnospiraceae bacterium | reverse complement strand
GGCGCATCCGTTTCAGCTGAAAAGCGACGGAACCGTGGTCGTGCAGCTGGATTATAAGCAGTCCGGCGTAGGCTCAGGGTCCTGCGGCCCGCTGCTGCTGCCGGAGTATCAGCTGAAGGAGAAGGATTTTACGTTCGCGATTCAGTTTAAACCTTTCATGAAAGAAGACGAAGGGGCGGATTCCTGAGTTTGAATCCGCCCCTTCCGGTTACCGGTAGTAAATTTCTTTCCAGCCGCCGGTTTCCACCGTATACATCGCGCCGTCCTTTTCAAAAGGCAGGGGCGCTCCGTCCCGGTTTACAATCGCCTGAATCGGCTTTTCATGGTACAGTTTCAGCCTGCCGCCTTCATAGAGCTGAATATAGCCCTCGCGGGATGAAGTGACGGCCCGGATGGAAATGAATTTTGAAACGTCGCCGACAAGCGCGGTCCCGTCCCGCACGGGCGTGAGGCTGAACAGGCGGAAATCATCCGCGTCTTTCAGCGTAAAGGAATGGACGTCTTTAAGAGTAAGAATCCGATAGGAGCCGCTGAAATATTCATACAGGAGAAAGCGCGGCGCCTGCGGGTTCTCGAAGAAGCCGTAAAACTCAGCCGGCGAAATCGTCCCTTCTACGGCGGTTCCGTCCGTGTGAAGATTCAGAGCTGCGGCATAGACGGTTCCACCCGCCGTGTTAAGGACCTTTAACGGGCGCGGCTCTTTCGTCATATCCGCAAGAAGGCAGTCCTCCGCCGGAACGGCCGCGCGGTCCGGACGCAGGATCCGTCCGTCGGAGAAGGAAAGCGGCGCGAAGATTTCCGGACGGCTTCGGCCCAGACGGTCGCTTACGTAAATCGGGCCGCCGCTCAGGGCGCGGAGAAGGCTGTTCTTTTCGGCCTGCGCGTCGTCGCTCCACCACATATCCCAGTCGTTGGTATAAAACTGGCCCTGCACCAGTCCGTTATACGCGCACTGCATCACATGTTTGGCGAACCACGCCCGGTTCTCGGGCTGAAAATCGTCGGAACAGCGGCTGATGGCGGAGGAGGAGCGGCTGAACATGTTTTCGCTGGCCATGCCCATGCAGTTGATCATGGCGCCGTCAAAAAAGGTTCCGACGCTTTTTTCGATGCCCTCGTGCAGATTGCGCGCCGCTTCTCCAATCGGGCAGATATCGCGGTAATTCGCGCGCAGGGCGCTTTGATTGTCGATTTTTACAAACTCGGCGCCGCAGGACGCGAAAAAGGAATGGAGCGCCGCGTAGTACCGGCCCGCCTGTTCCGCGTCCGTGAGGTCCGGCACGATCGTATTCTGGGCGCCCGTCAGCGTGAGCCCCTTTAGCTTCCGGTCCGCCGCGCTGTCAGGGAGCAGCCCGGCCCAGTAGCCGTTAATGGGATGCCATACGCCTGTTTTCAGTCCGAACTGGCTGCGGATCCGGTCGATACAGCCGGCAAGGCCGTGCGGAAAGCGCTTCGGGTCGGCTTCATAATCCCGCATTTTCGAGGCATGCATGACGCCGAAAGAGATGTCGTGCGGCGTAAAGAGCGGCAGTTCCTGCGTCCATGCGATGTCCGCCCACATGTCGTCGAGAATGAGCCAGCGGATGGGGATCCCCTTCTCCTGAAATTCCGCGCATTTTGTAAGAATATCCTCTTCGTTGACCCATATTTCCATCGCGTCCCATGTACACCAGCCGAGATACTCGAAAATTTCCGGATAAGGGCGGTCCTCCCGCAGGCGCAGGCCGTTTCCGACGGTCTCCGCCGCGGCAGCGGCGCAGCGGTGCATAAGATCGTAGGGATTTTCATGCTCGCCGGCGATAAACGCCGTCGTTTCACAGTCCCGCAGCGAATCGCAGTTCGACCGGATGACGGCATACAGCCCGTCCTCCCGGCTCTCGAGCGAGCATACATAATCGCCGCAGCACAGGGGCAGTATATAGCCGTAAGTTCCCGCTTCCGTCTGCCAGAGCAGCGCCTGCGTGTTTTTCGGTACGCCGGAAAGACCGGTGCCGAACTGCGGACGGCACCAGAAGGGGGAATACAGCACGTCGGCCATGCAGCGGCCGACCGGCTCCTCCGGTTCGATTTTCAGAAGGACGGCGCAGTCGGAAGGAAAGCAGCCGTCATCACAGTGCGCGGATACGGAGCAGATGGTAAGCCCGTCCCTTTGCCGGGTGGAAATCCGGGCAGTTGAGGGAGTGGTACAGTGCAGCATAGGGTTTCTCCTTTCTTTACGGCAATGCCTTGTCCGCTGCGGCCTGCCGCGCGCGGATTGTCGCAATAATCGACGAAATTCTGCAGTTGCTGCGCCCTCCGGACGGAAACAGCAGGGTTTCTTCTTTGAAAGATTCGGTTTCCATGCGTTTCACCTTCTTTACTTATCTGTGCTTTTCATATTGCGCCAGCGGTTTTCCACATACTCGTCGTCATAAACCCTGTCGATAAATTCTGTCAGGGCGCCTTTCGGAGGAATCCCGTCCTGCCGGGCGTTGTAACGCATAAAGACGGCCGCGGTGAACAGGGCGTTGAGCGCCATCAGGACAACGATGAACCAGGTGACGATCTTGGCCGCGAGAGGAGGGAATTTTTCGATAAACCGTTCCAGAGGCGGATAGGCGAGCTTGACCCAGACCAGACCCAGAATCCCCCAGAAGAACATAAACAGTACGTTGGTCCTTCCTCCTATATTGAGCGGCAGATGACTGTAGTCCCAGAAAACCTTGCCGAAGACCAGTTCGGTAAACACGCTGCACATATACTCGAATGCGCCGCCCAGAACAGCGCCGGCAAGGAAAATCCAGAGAAAATTCTTGTCCTTGAGGCGGATGAGGCTTACCGTCAGCACTACGGCCCCGATGCCCCACACAAAGCTGAACGGACCGAAGACGACGCTGGAACGGCTCATCCATATACCGGCCGTCACTCGGCAGTAAAGGGTTTCGATGATGTCTCCCAGTAAAGCGGAGATGAGGAAGACCCAGATCAGCTTGTCAAGGCTCATGCCCTTCGCGAAGACGATCGTGCCGCGGGTTTTCTCGTCCTGGATGCCCGGATAGGCCTTCTCAAGCCACCGCCAGATGTGCCGGGCGATCCGGGACGCCAGTTCGTCCGTCCTGCCCCGTTCCCTCTGCTGATCAAAGCGGGCCTTGCCCCGCCGCATGGCAAAGACCACCGCCGCGAAATCGACGAGAATAAGCGCCCACGCGACAATACAGATCACGAACAGGACCGGCCGTGGGATCAGTTCCGCCAACACCATCAGGAGGGGTTGGAGAAGAAGATAAAGAAGAAGAAAGACCGCTGCAGCCACAGCGCTGAGCAGAAAATTCCGTCCCGTTGCGCTGGAAGCGCGCTCCATCCACTTCACGTTTCTTGTAAGCCGTCCGCAGGCAAAGCCGAGTACGGATCGGACGAGAATCAGGCTCGCAAAGGTGATCAGATACATTCCGGCGTAATTCCGTCCCAGGGTGGGCAGAATGACGGTCATGAGGGCAAAGACCACGCCGATTTCAAAATCAATCGGCAGGGAGAGCAGTCCCCGGTTGATGAATGCCTTCTTGCGCACCGCGAAGAAGACCACCTCCGCCGTCCAGACGAGAAAGCCGTAGATCAAAAGAAACAAGGTCACCTGTTCAAAATCAAACGCCATGCTTCAGTTCTCCTCAAAGGCAAAAGTCAGTGGGAAACGGCGCGAAAGCCGTCATGACACCCGTCAGCCGCCAAAGTGATTTTGCAGCCAGTTTATGGCGCAGGTTGTAAGAATCGCGCTTCCCTCCGACAGGATGTCTTCGTTGAATACGACACATTCGTTATGCATGGGTTTTCCAAAAAGCGGATTTTCCTGTGCCGTTCCCGCGCCAAGCAAAAGGTACGCGATCGGCACCTGATAGCTGAAGGAGGCAAAATCCTCGCTTCCCATGCCGCCCTGCGGCAGCACCATGACCATCTGCGGATCGAGAATCTGCTTAACATATTCGCTCATCTCGCGCACCATGTCGTCGTTGTTTACGAGCGGCGGCGCGCTCGACATTTCGGAAAGCCGCGCCTCGCCGCGGAATGCGTGCGCAACGTCCTTTGCAATCTCGCCGATTCTCGCGTAGATGCGGTCGCCGGTTTCTCTGTTCTTATAGCGGATTGTGCCCTCCAGTACGACCGTTTCCGGAATGATGTTCGGCTTCTTACCGCCGGAGAACCTGCCGATGGTGAGGACGCAGGGGTCCTGCGCCGCCACCTCCCGCGCAACGATCTCCTGCAGAGCCAGATAGATGTGCGCCGCTATATTGATGCTGTCTACGCCGGTTTCCGGCATGGCGCCGTGACAGCCCGTTCCCTTCACCTCAATTCGGAACAGCGTGCATCCGGCCATAAAATGACCGAGGCCGCAGAGAACCATGCCGCTTGGCGTCCCGGAATTTACATGCAGCGCCATCGCGGCGTCCACTTTTGGGTTATCCAGTACGCCCGACCGAATCACCGACTTGGCCCCGGTAAAGCCCTCCTCATCCTCCTGAAACAACAGTTTTACCGTGCCCTCGAGCTCGCCGCGGTGCTGCCGCAGCAATTTGGCCGCTCCAAGCAGCATCGTGGTATGCATATCGTGTCCGCAGCCATGCATCGCGCCGTTTTTGCTCTTAAAATCGACCTCCGCCGCTTCCTGTACGGCAAGCGCGTCCATGTCCGCGCGGAGCAGCAGGGTTTTTCCGCCCTTAGCGCCTTGCAGCGTGGCGACGACGGAACTGTTCGCGACAGGCTGCGGTTCGTAGCCGTACTCCCTGAGTTTTGCCGCAACAAAATCCCTTGTCTGCGGCAATTCCGTACCGACCTCGGGGTTTTGGTGGATATGCCGCCTGATTTCCACAAGTTCCTGCTGCATCTGTTTTGCCTGCTGATAGATTGTCTGCATGGGTTTCAACTCCTTATTTTTATTTTTTGCGTCATGAACGATCCGTTCCAATCGGGAAACTGCAGGATTCCTTCGCTACTCGAGCACTTTTAGAAATTCCCGGAGCAGACTGCTGTACCGGCTTTCATAAATGCACTCCTTCGCGAGTTCAATATTGTCCGTGATGATATTGTCCACATTCATCTCGATCATCTTTGTGATGTTTTCCTTCGTGTTGACCGTCCAGGCGTACAGCTCCCTGCCGGCATTATGGACCCGCGAAATCATGGAATCCGTGACACTCGTCTCCTCAACGCTGAAATGATCCGCCGCCGTCAGCTGATTGATGTCCCCGTAGGCAATGCTCATCACATAGACGGTCGTCATCGCGTCATCGTAGGCCTTAACCTTTTCCAGAACCTCATAGATCTGCGAGGTGATCACACAATGGTCTTCAAATCCGGCGCTTCGTATTTCATCGACAACGCATTTTTCAAAATCCGTCTCGTGCCCGGTAGGCTTCAGCTCGATATTCAGCTTCATTCCGTTGTCTTTCGCGAATGCAATGACCTCGGACAGCAGCGGAATCTTCTCGCCCGCATATTCTTTGCTGAAAAAGCTGCCGGCGTCCAGCCTCGCAATCTCATCGTACGTCATACTCCAGGTGTTCGCGTCCACGCCCGTCGTCCGCTTGAAATTCGGATCATGCGCTACAAAAATCCGACCGTCCCGGCTCTGTTGCACATCGAGCTCAATCCAGTCGGCGCCGAGTTCCTTCGCGCCCTCAAAGGCCGCCATCGTGTTCTCCGGATACATCGCGGACGCGCCGCGGTGGGCCGTAATCTCCATAGTGCGCAGATATTCGATCTTCGGATTGATTTTACCGGAGGAAAGAAGAAATCCAAGGCTCAGGCTGCAGACGATCACCGTGACCGCCAGGACGGCCTTTGCCGCCTTGAGCACGGGCTCGAAACGCGTGTGCTGCCGGATCGCGGGCGCGGAGGCATGCAGGATGGTTTCCCCGGTTTCTTTCTTTCTTTTGTAATACAGGATGCCGACGCAGCCATAGCCGAGAGGGACGGCGAGCGCCGCGATGACGATAAGAACAAGCACAACCGTCAGCCAGACGATGGTGGAGCCGAGCCATTTCAGCAGGAACACACCGGAAAACAGCTTTCCGACGAAATGTGCCGCCGTCACCAGAATGAGCAGAAGAACAAGGTATACGGCTGAAGCGGCGATCTGCATGCCGAGCAGCTGCGCAAAATCCCGAACCCGCCTGCCCTTTCCGAGTGCTGCGCTTTTTTTGCGGGCTTCCCGGAAACTGCACCCTTCCAGTGTGAAGTAAAAGAACGCGTAAAGCCAGCGGACAGCGATCACGGTCAGCAAAACGATGATGCCGCCGTATATCCATGACAGCATGGCATTGGCCTTTATGTAGTCGAGGATGAATTCCGGAATGGATACCGTCGTAAGGAAACCGGAGGCCAGTCCGATATGCACAAAAGGCAGCAGAAAGAGTACGACCGGCACAAGCGCCACATTATGCGGTTTCAATACCCGGACCGAATTCCGGACCGCAAAACGGACGATCTGCCCGAAAGTGATCCGGTTTTTCTTCACGGACTGGTCGAGAACAAAGACGGTCGCGCTGATGTCGATCATCGCGTAGACGGCCGCGAGAATCACGATGACCGCTACCATGAGAAGCGTTGCGGGCTTCAGGATAAACGGAATAACATTTTCGAGCGTCAGGTAGGAATAGCCCGTTATCCGCATCGCCAGATTAAACGCGCCGTAAAGGAGAGGTATAAAGAAAGCGACAGCCGCCAGCTTATAGAGAATTTCAAAGCCTGCGAGCGGTTTCCAGTTATAAAACACAAGTCTGATCGCGTATCTGACTTTCTTCATTTTCCACCCCCTGTAACGGATCGTGACGGGTTCCCCGTTCCAAGATTGAATTTGCGCTTCCCGTAATGGAAGGTCCGTCCGGAAACACGTCCCTATTTTAATGCAAATTGGCCGCTAATTCAATAGGATTGTAGTATTTTCCCGGGCAGTGAAGCATAAAAACCAAAAAGAACAGAAAGAATAAAATGAATAAAACAAACAAAATGGACAAAATGAATAAAAAGTTCTGAAACAGCACGTGCCGAT
>CAYUPA010000050.1:0-9559 GCA_964446565.1 uncultured Lachnospiraceae bacterium | reverse complement strand
TCAATCCGGTCAACAAGAGGTTTGATCCGCTTTAGCTCACGTTCGCTGTGCGTACCGAAGAGTTTATCCGTTAATTTCATTCTGTGCTCCTGTCGTTAAATTTTTTCACTGTCCGTTTCATCCCGCGGCGCTCCCGCCTTTCCCGCACGCCGGAAGTTTCGTCTGATTCACGGCGCCATGGAAAGTCTGTCTTCTCTCCCGCGCCGGTTCCGGCGTCCGTACTCCGAACAGAATTTTCCGGCCGCGTTCACCGCTCCGGTTTCGGCTTGCCGCATTCCGTGCAGAATTTGCCGCCCGTGTTGACCGTGCCGCACGTGCACGTCCAGGTTTCCGCAGGCGCCGGCTTCGGTTTCCCGCATTCCGTGCAGAATTTGCCGCCCGTATTGACCGTTCCGCACGCGCACGTCCACGTGTCACCCGGCGCCGCTATGTGCTCTTTTCCGGCACCGGACACGCTTTCGGCCGTTCCATCTCCGGTGAATGCCGCTCCTCTTGCCGTCGCTCCGGCCGCAGCAGCCTGCTGCTGCCCCATCTGGAACAGATTCTGCGTATTGCCGCCGCCCGCCTGTGCCGCCATACCCATGCCCATAAACGCCATTGGCGCGCCGTTCGCATTGTTCGCGGCATCCCGCATGGCCTCGGCCTGCGCCTCGGTAAGCGTCGCCGCCGCCATGGTGGCGTCACGGTTGATCGCCGCCCGCTGGGCTTCCTTGATTATCGCGGCGTCCTCATCCGTTAAGGTGATCGGATTCATGGCGATGGAAACAATCGTCAGCCCGCGGAGCTCCGCCCACTTCGATGTAAGCTCGGCGTTCATCTTATCCGAAAGCTCCTGAGCGTGCGCCGGAATCTCGTTCGGGCGAACCTGTTCCGCGGAAATCTGCGCGAACGCCGGCTGCAGGGCGCTGACAAACTCCGTGCGAAGCTGCTCGTCGATCTCGCGGCGATTGTACTCCTCGGACACGTTGCCGCACACGTTCGTATAGAAGAGAATGGGATCGGTGATCTTATAAGAATAAACGCCGCTGCAGCGAACAGACACATCGATATCCAGATTGATATTCCTGTCTACGATGCGGAAAGGAATCGGATTCGGCGTGCCGAATTTATTGTCCAGAATTTCTTTTAAATTGAAATAATAAATCCGCTGATCTTTGGCCGTATCGCCGCCGTAGGTGAAACGTTTTCCAATGGTGTCGAACGTGTTCAGTATCCCTTTTCCCAGACCCCCGTAAAACAGGCTGGGTTCCGTGGATTGATCATACGTATATTCGCCGGGTTCGGCGCAGAATTCGACGACTTTTCCCTGCTCCACGATGATCATGCACTGACCGTCGGCCACGGCGATGCCGCTGCCCTGGGAAATGATGTTGTCATGCCCTCTTTTATTGGAAGAGCCTTTGCCGGTTTGCCTTTTGCCTCTGGTCATCAGGGTTTCTTTCCCCAGATCCTCACAGTAAAAGAATTCTTTCCACTGGTCGGCGAACGTCCCGCCCACCGCGGAGAAAAACGCTTTGATCAGACCCATTTCCGCCTCCTTGAAGGAAAATCCATCCACATTTCAAAACAACTAATCCATGCCCTTGCGTACCGCGCTGCACGCAGTCCGGTACGCTCGTCCATTGCGACCGGGCTTTTGCAGTAGATTATAAAATTCTTTCAGGGTATAGTCAAGAAAGAGCGCCTTCGGCGCCACACGAGCATGATTGCTATTTTCCCGCCCGCGGGTGTAAAATCAAGTTTGCCGGCGTTTGCTTCCGGCGGCCGAAATCATCCCGGACACCTGCCGTATCCGGGATCCAAAAAAGAAGAGCGAAAAAGACACAGATTGAAAGGATGGATAAAAATGGAACTGAACCTTACCAAAGAATGGGACAAGATTTTCCCTCAAAGCGAAAAAGTAGACCACGGGAAAGTGACGTTCAAAAACCGGTACGGGATCACGCTTGCGGCGGACAGATATACACCGAAGAACCGCTCCGGAAATCTGGCAGCCATCGCGGTTTGCGGGCCGTTCGGCGCGGTCAAAGAACAGGCCGCCGGGCTGTATGCGCAAACGATGGCGGAACGGGGATTTCTCACGATTGCCCTTGCTCCGTCTCTTACCGGCGCAAGCGGCGGAATCCCCCGCTATATGGCATCCCCGGATCTCAACACCGAAGACTTTCAGGCGGCGGTCGATTTTCTCTCGGTTCAGGAGAATGTCGATCCGGAGAGAATCGGCATCATCGGCATCTGCGGCTGGGGCGGCATGGCGCTGAATACCGCCGCGCTCGACACCCGTATCAAAGCGACGGCGGCCATCACGATGTACGATATGACAAGAGTAAACGCCAAAGGTTATTTCGATGCGGAAGACAGCGAGGAACAGCGATACGAAAAGAAAAAGGCAATGAACCGGCAGCGTACCGTCGATTTCCGATCCGGTTCCTACGCTCTGGGCGGCGGCGTGGTCGATCCGCTTCCGGATGACGCTCCGTTCTATGTCAAAGATTATTACGACTATTACAAAACCTCCAGAGGATATCATCCCAGATCGCTGAATTCCAACGGCGGCTGGAACATTATCGGCTGCATGAGTTTTTTCAACCAGCCGATTCTGCAGTATTCCAACGAAATTCGCAGCGCCGTTCTTCTCGTTCACGGAGAGAAAGCGCACTCCTGCTATTTCTCGCGCGACGCGTACCAGGCGATGATCGACGGCAGCCGTTATACCGGCAATAAGGAACTGATGATCATTCCGGATGCCGTCCACACCGATCTCTACGACGGCGGCGGCAAGGATGCCATTCCGTTTGATAAGATCGAACAGTTTTTTGAGACAAATCTCTCGTGAACCGCCATGCGCCGTATGCGGCGCAGCGCTATGAATGAAAGTCCGCGGAACGAGATGATTCGATTTTCTGAATCTCTCCTTGCAGGATGTTGTGCCGATATAGAAGGATCAATCAGATTGGGAATTATTGATACATTCGGACGCATGGTAACCGGCAGCAGTCACGCGCACCCGGCGCTTGCCCGCCGTCTGCTGCGCACGGGATGGCGTCTTCAGAATATCATGAACCGGGTGGCCTACGACAAAGCCCTTTCGCCGTCGGCGCAATATCTGGCCATTCAGATGATGAATGTCATGACGGCGCCGCTGAAAAACCCCGGCCGCTCCGCGATCGTCAGCATCTTCACGCCGTGCGAACTGCTGCACGCGTACGGTCTGCATCCGTACAATCCCGAAGGTTTTTCCTGCTACCTTTCCGCATCGCATACGGAGAACGTCTTTTTGCAGAAAGCGTCGGAGGAAGGCTTTCCGGAAACCTTATGCAGCTACCACCGGGTCTTTCTGGGCGCCGCGGAAAAAGGCGTCATGCCGCGGCCGAAATGCATCGTCAGCACGAACCTGGTCTGCGACGCGAACAATCTCACGTTCCGCAGGCTCGCGCAGCTTTACAACATCCCGCATTTCATCATCGATGTCCCGTTCCGCGCGGATGAGGACAGCGTGCGCACCGTAGAGGATCAATTAAAAAATCTGAATGATTTCCTGCATCGGGTCACCGGCAGGACAATCCGCCCCGACGATCTGGCCGCGTGCGTCGCGCGCAGCGCCAGAACCGTCGCGCTCATGAAAAAATATCAGCACACGCGCCGGGATCGTCAGATCATACAGGATCTTGTGACGCCGCTCTACGAATTCGTGGCGATCAACATTCTGCTCGGGACGCCGGAATCGGAAACCTACGCGGAAAAGGCTCTTGCCGAAGCCGAAAGCGCCGGACCCGCTTCCGGAACGCGCCTGTTCTGGATTCACACCATGCCGTTCTGGATGCCCGAAATGAAAGATCTTCTGCGCGCGAAAGAATCGGTACAGATTGTCGGAACCGACATGGTCACGGCGTCGCTCGTGGACTTCGATCCGGAAAAGCCTTATGAAGCCATGGCTCGGCGCATGGTTTACAACGCAATCAACGGCCCCGTGGAGCGCAGAATCCGGAGCGCGTTTGACTATGCGTCCGGCGCCCGCGCCGACGGCGCCGTCTGGTTCTGCCACCGGGGCTGCAAGCACACCCTGGGCGGCGCGAATCTCGCCAAAAAATATTTTGACGAGCGCGGCATCCCGCTGATGATTCTGGACGGCGACGGCTGCGACAGATCCGGCGCGGGCAGCGGCGGCACCGCGACGCGCATGGAGGCTTTTCTCGAAATGCTGGAAGGGGAGCGGCATGGATAATCTTAGCTATGTCTGCAAATCCACACCGGTTGAACTGCTCGCCGCCATGGGCGCGAAATGCCGGCTCCTCGACGAAATGGCGCCGTCCTTCAGCAAGGCCGAGCAGGCGGGTCATCCGAACCTGTGCGGCTACGGCAAGGCAATTCTGGAGCAGGCGCTCTCCGGCGGCGTCCGGGAACTCGTCCTCGTCAACTGCTGCGATACCATCCGCAGCGTCTATGACATCCTGCTTGCCGAAGGAAATCTGAATTTTCTTTATTTCATGGATCTGCCGCACGAGGAGGCCGGCTGCTCCGCGAAGCGTTTCGTTCCGGAGCTGAAAAAATTGACGGCGGCCTACGCGGCATATTCCGGACACGCCTTTTCCATGGAAGCGTTCCGGCAATCCTTTGCCGCGCCCGGCCGGAACTCCGGCGATTACATCGGCGTTTGCGGGGCGCGGTGCGGCAGAGCGTTTCAGCGCATGATCTCCGGCTTCATGCCCCTGCCCGTCCGCAACCTGACCTGCGTCGCCGGCCGCGACGTGCGTCCGCCGGGCGGAATGACACCCGCCGAAACGGCAGCGGACGACATGACACTTGCGAAAACGCCATCAGACGAAATAGCATCCGTGGAAACGGTATCGAACGGAATAGTGCCCGTGGGAACGACAGCGAACGGCTTGACACCCGCTGAAACGACAACGGACGGCTTGACGCTTGCGAAAACGCCATCAGACGAAATAGCATCCGTGGAAACGGCAGCGGACGACATGACGCTTGCGAAAACGACAGCGAACGGCATGGCGCCCGACGAAACGGCAGCGGACGGCTTGACACCCGGACAAGGCCGGGATTCCGGTGGGCGGAACCGCGCGCGGGATCCGATGACCTCTTCCGCCGCAACCGCTCCGGCCTTTCCCCCGGATTCCGCGTCCGGCAGCGGCTTCCCCGGAGACGACCTGCTCGAAGCGTACGCCCGCGCCCTGCTTTCGCAGATGCCCTGCTTCCGCATGAACGACGTGACCGGAAGAAAAGCGATTTACCGGGATCCGGCGCTGAAAGGCATTATTTATCATACGATTAAATTCTGCGACTACTACGGGTTTGAATACGCGGAATTGAAAAAGAACTGCGACGTGCCGCTTCTGAAGCTGGAAACCGATTACACGCTGCAATCCGTGGGACAGCTGTCCACGCGGCTGGAGGCGTTTTCCGAGCGGCTGACGCCGCACACGGAACTCCGCCGCGACGAAGACAGGAGCGACGCGCACACAAACTCCCGCCGCGACGAAAACATAAGCGACGCGCACACAAAATCCCGCCGCGACGGAGAAGGCCGGAGCGACGCCGTGAATGAAAGCTCACGAAATGTTCCGTCCTTCGCATTCACGCATACGGATCGTGAAAAGGAAAACGCCCGTTTCGCCGGTCTGGACAGTGGCAGCACCAGCACGAAAGCGGTGATCATCGACGAAACCGGCAGAATCATCTCGACGGCGATTCTGCCCACGGGCGCGAAAGTCGCCGACAGCGCCAGGGCCGTTCTTTCGGCCGCGCTCGAAAAAGCCGGCATCACGAAAAGCGATCTCGTATCGACGGTCACGACCGGCTACGGCAGAAAAGCGGCAGGAGAAGGCGGTTCCTCCGTTACCGAAATCTCCTGCCACGCCAAAGGCGCGTTCGCGCTCAACCCCGGCGTTCGCACGGTCATCGACATCGGCGGGCAGGACAGCAAGGTGATCGGCATGGACGGCAGCGGAAACGTCACCTCGTTCGCGATGAACGACAAATGCGCGGCCGGCACGGGCCGTTTTCTTGAAATGATCGCCCGCACCTTAAACCTTTCGCCGGATGAACTTTCCGCGCGCGGCCTGAAATGGAAGGAAGCCATCTCGATCTCCAGCACCTGCACCGTATTCGCCGAATCCGAAATCATTTCGCTGATCGCCGATAACAAAGACCTCGACGACATTGTACACGGACTCAATATGTCGGTCGCCGCGAAAATCCGCGCGCTGATGAAACGCGCCGGTGCCTCTCCCGCCTATATGATGACCGGCGGCGTCGCGAAAAACACGTCCGTCGTCAAAGCCATTGAAGAAACCATCGGCGCGCCGGTGATCACCTCCCCGTACGCGCAATTCTGCGGCGCCTACGGCGCGGCGCTGTACGCGAGGTGACGCGCACAGATCTTTATTGCCATTTGCCCGCCCGCGGGTGTAAAATCAACGCAGCTTAAGATTTTCCGGAAAGGTGAAAAACAAATGAAAATATTAGACCGGCTCTATGAAGGCAAAGCAAAAAAAGTATTCCGAACCGACGACCCGTCGCTTCTGGTGGTCGATTACAAAGACGACGCGACGGCTTTTAACGGCCAAAAAAAAGGCACGATCGCCGGCAAGGGCGTCATCAACAATCAGATGAGTAATTTCCTGATGCAGATCATCGAAAAAGAAGGCGTTCCCACGCATTTCGTGCAGGAACTCGACGAGCGGAAGACGGTGGTAAAGCGCGTGACCATCGTTCCTCTGGAAGTGATTGTCCGGAATATTTCGGCCGGCTCCTTCGCGAAACGCTACGGCGTCGAGGAGGGCATCGTCTTTGAGCAGCCGACCTTTGAATTTTCATATAAAAACGACGAACTCGGCGACCCGCTGATGAACACATCCCACGCCATCGCGCTGAAGCTCGCGACCGCGGAAGAGATCGCCACGATCCGCGGTTACGCGCTCCGGGTCAATGAGATCCTGAAATCCTTCTGGGCGGAACGCGGCGTAACCATCGTGGATTTCAAGCTGGAATTCGGAAAGCTGGACGACGGCACCATCGTTCTGGCGGACGAAATCAGCCCGGACACCTGCCGTCTCTGGGATTCCAAAACAAAAGAAAAACTGGACAAAGACCGCTTCCGCAGAGACCTCGGCGGCGTCGAGGAGGCCTATTCCGAAATTATGAAACGGATGAAAAAATAAGCGGCGCCGAAGACGGCAAGACCTCTTCCGGCGGCGGTGTCGGCTCCGGCGTGGGTTCCGGTGTGACTTCCGGTGTCGGCTCCGGTGTTGGCGTCGGCGTCGGTTCCGGTGTCGGAGCTGCTGTCGGCGCTGCTGTCGGCTCCGGCGTGGGCACTGGCGTCGGTTCCGGTGTCGGAGTTGGCGTCGGCGCACCCCATGTTCCGGAAGACGGGCCTTCCTCGGGGGTTAATGTATACGGTTCCGTATAATAAACAATCACCGGAGTTCCCACGCTCAGCATCGAATAAAGCTGCGCCGCGTCATAACCGTGCATGTTAATGCATCCGTGCGACCCGTTATAAAGGTAGGCGCTCTTGCTCCAGTCGCTCCGGGAATCGTAGTCGTGCATTCCGATACCCAGACTTGGAATAAAATTCATCCAGTATTTGCAAGGCGCTGTATAGATCGGCTGCCCGGTATTCGGATTGATTTCGCCCTTCATGACATGCGGGCTTGCCTTAACCGCCAGCTGATAAATACCCTCGGGCGTATAGCGCCATGTCGTCATTGTGCCGGAAACGATATTTGCCTCAAAAGCGCAAGTACCGTCCGCGTAATACCACAGGTACTGCCTGGTCAGATTGATTTCCACATAGGTGTTCCCGATTCCGTGATTCTGCTCGCCGTTGCCTTCCGAGGAGTAAATCGGCGCGCGCGTAATAAAGCGATTTTCCGCGATATCGCTTTTTACCTGTTCCAGCTCCGCGGCCAGGTCGATCATATATCCGCTAAAAACACTGTAATCGCCGAGTTCCACTTCCACCGTTCCGTCCAGCGTGGAATCAAAGAGCTGTGTGCCGTCGTTGCTCTTGATGCGCGCGTTCATTTCGGAAATGAACGCGGTCAGCTTTTCTTCGTAATCCACTTCATCACGCACATAATTGCCGTCCTCATCCTGTGTCAGCCAGCTGCGCAGGAGATCTTTCGTGATCTCAGCGGTACTGCCGTCCGGCAGCGTATAAAGGATATCGGCGTTCGCCATCGTGTTGAGCTGCTGAACCTGATCATTCAGGAGTTTGTCGTCCGTTTTGATTTTCGGTTCCTGGTAAAAGCTTTCTTTTTCAAGACGAACCTCTTTCTCCTGTTTTTCGACGGCTTCCGTGATGGCTTGCTTTGCTTTATGGACATCCAGCTTTGTGCCCTCGACCGATTCGACGACGAAATAATGATTGTCTGAATAATCCATGTACGCGTCCTGCGGCGCGACCATATTTTTCGACTGCAGTTCCGGGAGGGTGTCAAGGACTTTATCGAACTTCTCCTCATCATAAGAAGTGACGACCCCCATGTCGAACACATGTTCTTCCTGCGATTGTTTCAGCCAGAAAAAACCGCCCTGACCTTTTAAGATTTCATCAAAATCACCGGTGACTTCCGTTCGATAATCGATTTCCGTGCCGTCAATGGTTTCCGTCTTGTGATCACGAAATTCCACTTCCAGGGTATACGTCCCCTGAACGGCTTCCCGCACACGCTGCTCCGCCTCTGCAGGCGTAAGTTCCGAACAATCCACGTCGTTGATATAGGTATAGGGATAATAAATCTCCTGATACTTTGTGCCAAGATTCAGATAAACCAGAAGCGCCGCGATACATGCCGCGGCAGCGCCTGCGGTTATGAGGATGATCCGTCTGGTTTTTTTGTTTTGCATAACTTTTCGAAAGAATTTCAGCATGACTGCGCTCTCCCCATCGATTTGCCCGGGATGCGTCCTTCCATGGCAAATCCGTCAAACCAGAATCTTAATTATTATAACATGCTATTTGCGAAAAGGGTCATGTTTTTTTGCCGTGGCGTGAAACGCATCCTGTGCTGTTTCTTTCATAACGTCTCCCCGGACAAAAAGTTGGACTCCTGCATGGCTGCGAAAGGAGTCCAACGGAAGCGTATTGGGGATACTCCGGGAAAGCGCTCAGATCTTTCCAAAACATAATTCACTGTTCCTGCGTCAGTATTTTGAGTTTACACAAACTTTGAAACGGTCTCTTTTTCTACCGGCTCTTCATCAGATAATTATGTAGATCAAGCCTTCTCTCAGAATCTTTTCCTACCATCTCGACTTCAGCCTCCGGTAACTTTCCAGACTTCTTCCTTCTTGCATGGCTCTTTCCAACACCTCTTCGTCAGATAATTCGCTTATCTCACAGCCCTCCAAATACGCGGCTCCAAAACCTCCCATGAAAAAACCGGGATAACATTCCTGCTCCATATCATCTCTCAACCTGGCGACATCGATCTCATATATATCTTCTTCCTTTGTTTCCTCTTTTTCCTCTTCTTCCTTTTTTTCCTCTTCTTCCTCTTCTTCCTCTTCTTCCTCTTCTTCTTCTTCTTCCTCTTCT
>CAYUPA010000049.1:1456-9563 GCA_964446565.1 uncultured Lachnospiraceae bacterium | reverse complement strand
TCATGTCATAAAGACCGGGCGCCTGGCCGATCAAAAACTTCGCGGCATTGAGAGCGCCGACGGCGAAGACGGCGCGGCTGAGCGCCGTGTGGTGCAGCTCGATACACTCATCATTGCCGGCAAAGAGCACGCTGTGCTCGCCGACGATGGTTCCCGCGCGGACGGCGCTCACGCCGATGGATTTCGGATCGCGGGGCGCCCGGCGGTCCGTGCGGTTCAGGTCCAGATGATATCCCCCGCCGAGTTCGTCGATCAGCGCTTCGCCGATGGACAGGGCGGTGCCGCTCGGCGCGTCCAGTTTGCGGTTGTGGTGGCGTTCCGTAATTTCGATATCGAAACCGGCGGGCGAAAGTATACGGGCGGCTTTGCGGCACAGCGCCGTCAAAAGATTGATGCCGATGGACATATTCGCGGAAAAGAACAATGGAATGCGGCGGGCGGCCTCCTGAATCTGCTGTTTCTGCAGATCGGACAGACCGGTCGTGCAGAGGACGAGCGGCTTGTTTTTCTGAACGCAGACCGCAAGAAGGGACGTAACCGCCTGCGCGGTGCTGAAATCCACAACGAGATCATACGCTTCCTTCACCTCGGTAAGCGATGTATAGACGGGAAACGGAAGCGGGGACTCTGCGGCGGAAAGATCGACGCCGCAGACGATTTGTACGTCTTCGAAGGACGCGGCCTGTTCGCGGACAACCTGTCCCATGCGGCCGAGACAGCCATGTAAAGCAATCGTTAGCATGATAACCTCCGGCAAATTTTTTCTGGTTTCATGATACCATGGAAGCGCCCGGGTGTCAATTCGCCGCGCCGGGAAATAAAAATTAAGGCCCTGTGCCGCGGACAATCAGAGCAGCGCCGCCGGACGACGATTTTGTTTTTCGGAGAAACTACTACAGAAAGGAACCCGGGAATCCGCGTCCTGCGCGGGTTTCGGGACGTAACGCGATGAGACGATTAAAAACTGTGATTTTAGCGGCGGGCATGGGAACGCGCATGAAATCGGACCTGCCGAAATGCCTTCATAAGGTGCTTGGCTATCCGATGCTTTACTATGTGGTGCGGGCGGCCCGCGAATGCGGTTCCAATGAAATCGGCGTTGTAATCGGCCATAAGGGGGAACTGGTTCGCAGGGCGTTTGAAGGAGAGCGTGACATCTGCTTCGTGGAACAGAAGGAGCAGAAGGGCACGGGCCATGCCGTTATGATGGCGCGGGATTTTATCGGACAGGACGACTGCGACGTCATGATTCTCTTCGGGGATACGCCGCTGGTGCAGGGGTCCGTCTTAAAGGAAATGATATCCTCGCATAGGAGACAGCGCAACGCGGTGACGGTTCTTTCGACGAAACTGGACGACCCTTCCGGCTACGGAAGGATTCTGCGCGACGAGCAGAACCGGTTTTTAGGCAGCGTGGAACACAAGGACGCGGATGAAGATCAGCTTGCGATTCACGAGGTCAATTCCGGAATGTACTGTTTCAAGAGCAGGGCGCTTTTAGAGGCGCTGGGCAAGATCGACAACAACAACCGGCAGGGCGAGTACTATCTGCCTGATACGATCCGGGTGCTGCTTGACGAGGGCTGCAAAGCGGAGGCGCTGATGACATGGGATGTAACGGTGGTCAAAGGGGTAAACAACCGCCAGCAGCTTCTGGAATCGCAGATGATTCTGCGGGACCGCATCAACCGTTCGCACATGGAAAACGGCGTTACGTTTCTTGATCAGCAGGGCATCCTGATCTCGCCGGAGGTCGCGATCGGCCGGGATACGACGCTGTATCCGGGCGTTATTCTGGAAGGAAAGACGCGGGTCGGATCAGGCTGCACCCTGGGTCCCAACGTGTATCTTGCGGACTGCGAGGTCGAAAGCGGCGCGGTCCTTTCAAACGTGACAGGACGGGGGCTTCGGTTTGCGGCGGACGCGGGGACGGAGAGCGTGTAACAGAGCCTGCGGCGGGCGGACTCCAGGCCCTTCTCAATGCAATCCTGCGCTAAATGGAAAATTCTGGTTCCGGTGTACCCGGGTTAGGAAAAAAGGAAATGCCGTATTTAATCGCCGGATTGGGAAATCCGGATTTGAAGTACGCCGCGACCCGGCATAACGTGGGCTTTGAAGCGGCGGCGCGCCTTCGGGACAAGTACGCGCGGGGCGGGGAAAAGAGGAAATTTCATTCTCTGCTGTCGCAGGGGGTCGTCGGAGAGGAAAGCTGCGTGATTCTGCGTCCGCAGACGTACATGAACAACAGCGGGATCGCCGTTCGGGAAGCGGCGGATTATTACAGGATTCCGCCGGAGAAAATCCTGATCCTCTATGACGATGTCGATTTGCCGCTGGGCGCGCTCCGCCTTCGCAAAAACGGATCTGCGGGCGGGCATAACGGAATGAAAAGCGTCATCGAACATCTTGGAACATCGGAGATTCCGCGGATTCGCATCGGCGTCGGCGCAAGACCGGATGGCCGGGAGCTTGCGGATTATGTGCTCGGGACCTTTTCGAAGGAGGAAATGCCCACGATTTTAGAGGCTCTCGACCGGGCCGCGGACGCGGCCGCCGCGGTGCTTCTTCTGGGAATGGACAAGGCCATGAACGAGTATAACCAAAAACGAGGATGAGGGGACGGCCCTAGGCGAAATGCAATTTAAATCAGCGTAAAATTTCATATCGAAATTTTACAGCCTGCCGTTTTTTCATCCTGCGAAAACAAATCAAACGATAATACAGGGTACAGCATGAAAGGTATTTACGATCCGATTCGCCGTCTTTCAACCTATCAGGACATTCAGGCACGGGTATCTCTTGGAGAGCCGGTGCTTGTTTACGGTACAGGCGACAGCGCGCAGAACCATCTCGGCGCGGCGCTTGTCGATTCGTTCGGGACCATGGGCGTCGTCCTCACGGCAAACGATATGAAGGCGCGCGAAGTCTATGAGGATATGCAGTTTTACTACGCGGGGGAAGCGGCGTATTTTCCCGCGAAGGACCCGTTGTTTTACAGCGCGGACGTTCACGGCTCCATGATTGAAGAGACACGGTGCCGCGTGCTGAAGAGCCTCGCGGAGGGAACGGTCCGCGTGCTCGTCATGTCGGTGGAAGCGCTTTACGACCGGATGGTGCCCCGGGAAACCTGGGAGAAGTTCGTCATAACGCGCCGCCTTGGCGAAAGGCTTCCTCTCGAGACGTTTGTCAAACAGCTTGCGCGCATGGGCTACGAGCGCCGGGATCAGATCGAGCACGCCGGGCAGTTTGCGGTCCGCGGCGGCATTATCGATATCAGTCCGGTGACGGATGATACAGCCCTTCGAATCGAACTCTGGGGCGATGAAATTGATTCGATTCGCGTTCTCGACATCGAGACGCAGCGTTCGGCGCACCGTCTGGAATCCTTCACCGTATATCCCGCGATCGAGGTTCTGGCGGAGGACCGCGACCTTGATAAGGGAAAACGGCGGATTCAGGAAGAGGCGCAGGCCACGCTTTCCAAACTGCGCGCGGAGGGCCTGGAAGAGGAGTCCGACCGCGTCCGCCAGATGACCGATTTTTTCCTCGAGCGCCTGCAGGAGGATCGGTTTCAGCGGCTCGAAAGCTATCTTATGTTTTTTTGCGAGCGCCCGGTTACGATTCTGGACTATGTACAAAAGGATGCGCTCCTGATTCTTGAGGATCCGGGACGGATCCGGGAGAAGACCCGCGTGCTCGAGGCGGAGCTTTCCAACAGTATTCGGGGACGGATGCAGAAGGGATATCTCCTTCCTTCGCAGATGTCCATTTTTCCCACGTTTGAAGAACTGGAGCCGCAGATCGAGCGTTTTAGGCGGGTGTGCCTGTGCGGTCTTCTTTCAAGCAACCAGAATGTTTTTCACGTTACAGGCATTTTCAGCCTCGCCACCCGCTCTGTCAATCTCGGAATCAACGATGAGAAGATGCTTTTAGACGAACTTTCGAATTACAATCGAATGGGCTATCGGACGGTTTTGCTCGCGGAGAGCGGGGCGCGGGCGCAGCGGCTGCTTTCGCGTCTGCAGGAAGAGGAGATTGGAGTCTACGCCTATGAAAATTTTGAGGAAATGCCGCAGGAGGGCTGCATCGGCGTAGGAAGGGGCGGTCTGCTGCATGGCTTCGTCTATCCCGAGGCCGGCTTTGCCGTGATCGCCCAGAAGGAGCTTACAGGGCGGACGAACCGCTCGAAAAAGCGCAGAAAGCGGTATCACGGAGGACAGCAGGTTCGCAGTTTCGGCGAGTTAAACGTCGGGGACTACGTGGTCCATGAAAATCACGGCGTCGGCATCTATCAGGGCATCGTGCAGATGGAAGACGAAGGGAAAAAGAGAGATTTCTTTAAGATTCTCTATAAAGACGGCGGCCTTCTCTATGTGCCGACGACATCCCTCGATCTTCTGCAGCGTTACAGCGCGAGTGAGGAAGCCCACCCGGTCCTGAACAAACTGGGCGGCACAGAATGGAGCCGTACGAAAAACAAAGTCCGCGAGAGCGTCGCGAAACTCGCGGAGGACCTCGTCGCTCTCTACGCGGAGCGCGAAAAGAAAAAGGGATTCGTCTATTCCAAGGATACCGTATGGCAGAAAGAATTTGAAGAAACGTTTCCCTACGAGGAGACCGACGATCAGCTCGCGGCCATCGAAGATACCAAGAACGATATGGAGGCCGGCAAGGTCATGGACCGCCTGATCTGCGGCGACGTCGGCTACGGGAAGACCGAGGTCGCGCTGCGCGCGGCCTTTAAGGCGGTGCAGGACGGCAAGCAGGTCGCCTATCTCGCGCCGACTACGATTCTTGCGCAGCAGCATTATCATACGTTTGTGAACCGGATGCGGGATTTCCCCGTGCAGATCGAGCTGCTGTCGCGCTTTCGAACCGATAAGGAGCTTCAAAACGCGCTCAGGGGCGCGCGGCAGGGGACCGTTGACATTTTGATCGGAACGCACAGGCTTCTGAGCGCCGACGTGCATTTTAAGGACCTTGGTCTTTTGATCGTCGACGAGGAGCAGCGCTTCGGCGTGGGGCACAAGGAAAAGATAAAGGCCCTGAAAAAGGATGTGGATGTGCTGACGCTGACGGCAACGCCGATTCCGAGAACGCTGCACATGAGCTTAAGCGGCATTCGGGACATGAGTCTGCTGGAAGAGCCGCCGCAGCAGCGCCAGCCGGTGCAGACCTTCGTCATGGAAGAGGACGAAGAGCTGATCCGCGAAGCGATTTACCGGGAAATCGGCCGCGGCGGGCAGGTTTTTTTCCTGCACAACCGTGTGCGCAGCATCGATCAGGCCGAAATGAATGTCCAAAGGCTGGTGCCGGAGGCGCGCGTGGCTTCCGCGCACGGTCAAATGGCCGAACGGGATCTGGAAGACGTGATGATGCGGTTCGTCGAAGGGGAAATCGACGTGCTGGTATGTACGACGATCATTGAAACGGGTCTGGATATTCCCAATGTAAATACGATTCTGATCGAAAACGCCGATACGATGGGCCTCGCGCAGCTTTATCAGCTGCGGGGCCGCGTCGGCCGCTCGGACCGCCTCGCCTACGCGTATTTTTTGTACAAGCAGGGTAAGGTGCTGCAGGAGGTCGCGCAGAAACGGCTGGAAGCGATCGGCGAGTTTACGGAATTCGGCTCCGGATTTAAAATCGCCATGCGGGATCTGGAAATCCGCGGCGCCGGCAACGTGCTTGGCCCGGAGCAGCACGGGCACATGGGCGCCGTCGGATACGATCTCTACTGCAAGCTTCTTGAAGAAGCGATCGACAAAGCGCGGGGGGAGACCCAGTCCGAGGACTTTGAAACGACGGTTTCCGTCAATATCGACGCGTACATTCCTTCCACCTATATTGCCAACGAATCGCAGAAGCTGGAACTCTACAAAAAAATCGCGGCAATCCGGACCGAGGAGGATTATCAGGATATGCTGGAAGAGATCACGGACCGCTACGCGGATCCGCCGCAGTGCGTGTGGAATCTTGTGCGGATTTCTTTCATCAAGGCGCTTGGAAGACAGCTTGGCATCGATACGATTGAATTCAAGGAGAAGCTGCTGATTCTTTCGGTACGGGACGATGCGCCGCTTGATCCTGCCGCGCTGTCACAATATCTGACGGACCAGAAAGGGCGGGTCCGGATGAACGCGACGCCCAGGGGGACGAGGCTGGTCGTTATTATGGGGCCGCTGCAGGGAGAGGACAAAATTCTTACCGGGATTACAAAGGAGTTGCAAAAGATGCAGTCGCTGCGCAAGGAGAAAAATGAATAAGCGCGATTTCGTGTTTAGAGCGGAGAGAAATGCGCGGAGGCGGGACCATGGGCTTTTGAGAAAAAATGCGTCAGGAGGCCTGCGCGTTCATGCGCAGAAGCGCCCGTGCGCGCTTTTGCCTCGCTGTGCCGCCCTGTTTTTCGTCTTTGCGTTTTGCGGCGCCACTTTCTGCGCCTGCGCACAGCAGGACGCGAAGGAGGATACGGTCCTCGCCGTGATCGACGGCAAAGAGGTGGACGTGCAGGAGGGGCTTATGTATCTGGAACTGACGCGAAGGGTCTTCGAGGCGAAAGGCGGCGATGAAATCTGGGCCATGAATTTAGCCGGACGGAACGCGGAGCAGACGGCCAGCGAAAAAGCGCTGGAATCGCTGATTCGGACGAAAATTCTGAGCCGGAGGGCGGCGGGCACGCCGCTTGAAGAAGAGGATAAGGCCCGGATCGAAAGAGGCACCCTTCGTCTGATGGCGCTCCTCGGCGAAGAAAAGCAGAACCGTCTTGGTCTTACGGAGGAGCAGCTGCGAAAGTCCATGGAGGAAAGCTACCGGGCGTACCGGTATCGGCAGTCGCTCGTCTTTCTGCCGGGCGGTCAGGAAAAGCAGCTGTCTGACCGTGTCGATGAGGAGTTCGCGGAATATGATTCAATCGATTCGGAGAACTATCTTCAGAAGGTCGGAATGGACGCGATCATGATTTATACCGGAGAATGGGTGAATAATACATGGATTTCCTATCCCGATTCGCAGCAGAGAGAAAAGTTAGCCCTCGCCGAGGAAGCGAAGAAGAAGCTGGACGACGGCCTTTCATTCTGGCTTGTGCGAAGTCAGATGGGCGAGGATGAGAACCTGACCGATACCCCGCTCCTTCGGGACCGGGTCGTGCAGTCGGATTCGGAAAAGTACCTTTACCGCGGTCAGATTCAAACTGATCTCGCGGAACGGGTTTTTCGTACGCCGGTCGGCGAATATACGGATATTATCGAAACGCGCTATGGCTATATCATCGTCTATGTGAAGGAGTTTCCGAAGACGACGTCCTCCGACTATCTTTATTACAGGCAGCGCCTTGCCGAGGCGCGGGAGCAGTACCGCGTCGATCTGATGCAGATTATGAGCGAGGAGCAGTTTGAAACCGAGTATGAGCGCCTTAGAAAAGCGGCGCGGATCGAGGTCAATGAAACAGTATGGAACAGCGCGGTTTCCGCGTACGAATGATTCGGTTTCGCGAAAACCGCGCCGTCTGGCAGAAGGGGATGCGGCGTTACTGCGCCGCGGGGAGAATTTCATACATGGCGGCCGCTTCTTCTTTGTGCACGGTCTCCTGTACGCTCAGCACACGAACGCGGAGATTGCGGTTGCCGAACTGAATTTCGACCGTGTCGCCTTCTCTGACGTCCGTTCCGGCCTTCGCCGTCTTTCCGTTAAGTAAAACGCGGCCCGCGTCGCAGGCTTCGTTGGCCACCGTGCGCCGCTTGATCAGCCGCGATACCTTGAGATATTTGTCCAGTCTCATCGCTGCCTCCGAAAAAAACCTGAAACAGGAAAACCCGATACAGTGAAAAGTGCCTCCGGATCGTTCCGGCGGCACTTACTCTTTTTAATACTGTCTTCAGCCCTTGTTGACGGCATCCTTGAAAGCCTTGCCGGCCTTAAAGCGCGGAGACTTCGAAGCGGCGATTTCGATGGACTCGCCGGTACGCGGATTCACACCCGTGCGGGCCGGCCGCTCTACGACTTCATACGTGCCAAAACCGACAAGCTGAATCTTTTCCCCTTCGATCAGCGCATCCTTCACGATTTCCTCGAAAGCCTTCAGAGCCTTCTCCGCGTCCTTCTTGGGCAG
>CAYUPA010000049.1:0-1446 GCA_964446565.1 uncultured Lachnospiraceae bacterium | reverse complement strand
ACTGTGTCTTATTCATTATACTTCCTCCTTAAAAATAATGTATCGGGGACTACCCTTGTCCTTTCCTAAACAATTTTCGATAGTCGAAGACGTCATTCAATCTATTTATAAACTGTTCTATTCCGTTTGTCAAGGCCTTTTGTGGAAAAACCGCAGCAGGAACGCGTTTTTTGCGGTTTTTTAAGGAATATTCCGGGGAAAATGGACAATAGTGAAAAAAAGATTGACGCCAAAAAAGAAAAAGTGTAAGATAAGGGTACTTTGTTATAAGGATGGGTGAGCAATATGGCGCGAAGAAAAAGAAAAAAGCCATGGTTTCGCAGGCTGTTTAAGGCGGCGGCGTTTGCAGCGGTAGCGGCCATTTTTTCGATAGGATGCTGTCTCAAGGTACAGTCGCTTCACGGGGATGAACGGGCGCTCGACGTGCAGATTCAGGAGTTGGAGACGCAGATTGAGGAGGAGAAGGAGAGACAGCTTGACGAGAGGGTGCTGAAGGAGTATTACGCTTCTGACGCCTATAAAGAGAAAATCGCGCGGGAGAAGTTTAATTTAATCTATCCCGGAGAGAAGCTGTATGTCGTTAATTGAGGCCGGAACCTCGGGATTATAACGCGGTCTGCGGCATGAACTCCAAAACGCCCGTCCGAATCGGGGACATCAGTCGGATCGTCCGCCGGAATCGGAATAACCAAACGGAATGGCTGAGAAAGAGAGGATATAGTGGATCATGCGGAAAAAACTGATACTGCACAGCCGGGAACTCCGGCGCGACTGGATCGACCGGATGCTGGAGGCCGGCATCGATACGCTTGGGATTCATCCCGGCGGCGGCAGAGGCAAGGCCGGTGAGCGGCTCCTTGACGAGGCTCTTCTGCTGCTGCAGACGGACGCGTATCAGGAACTGTTGGATTATGCCGCGGACTGCGGCATGAAAATTGAGTATGAAATTCATGCGGGCGGCTGGCTCATGCCCAGAGACCTGTTCGACAGCCATCCCGAGTATTTTCAGGTGAATCAAAACGGTGAACGGACGATGGACCTCAATTTCTGCGTTTCCAATCCGGAAGCTCTGGACATCGTTACGGAGCGTGCGGCGGAACTTGCCGGGAAATTATACAGGAGCGCAACAGATTACTATTTCTGGATGGACGATGTTTCTTCCCGGGTTGGCTGCTGCCAGTGCGAAAAATGCCGGGAACTGTCTCCTTCCGATCAGCAGCTGAAGGTGATGAACGCCATTGTGAAACGGCTGCGGAAGGATCAGCCGCAGGCGCGCCTTGCGTATCTTGCGTATTTTGAAACGATGAACCCGCCGACGCAGATACGGCCGGAGGAAGGTATTTTTCTGGAGTATGCGCCGAACGACCGCTACATACGGAAAAACGGAAAGGCGTTTACGCAGGCGGATACGGATACCCTTCGTGCGCTGCTCGATTTCTTCGGCAG
>CAYUPA010000048.1:0-9604 GCA_964446565.1 uncultured Lachnospiraceae bacterium | reverse complement strand
ACGCTGATTCTGGAACAGGCAGTCGTCCTCAGCGTCAATCTCGCCGACAATGTGATGATCGGCAGCTATTCGGAAACGTCCCTTGCCGGCGTGGCGGCCGTGAATCAGCTTCAGTTTTTTATTCAGCAGGTAACCTACGCGATCAGCAACGGCCTGATCGTTCTGGCAAGCCAGTATTGGGGAAAGAAGCATTTGGAACCCGTCCGGCAGCTGACCGGCGCGGCCATGTACTGCGCCATTCTCTTCTCCGTGATCATGCTGCTGCTTGTCTCTCTGTTTCCGACTCGGGCCGTGGGACTCTTTGTCAACGACCGGGCGGTGATCGCGGAAGGCGTGCGCTATCTGAACATCATTCGTTTTACGTATCCGTTCTTTGCCTTTACGACCGTGCTGCTGGGCGCCATGCGCAGCGTGGAAACGGTCCGGCTGGCTCTCATCGTGTCCGCTGTATCTCTGGCGGTCAACTGCTGTATCAACTATCTGCTGATCGGCGGTCATTTCCACGCGCCGGAATTAGGCGTCCGCGGCGCCGCCATCGGCACGCTGACCGCCCGGATTCTCGAATGCGTCATTGTTGTCTGCTACGTTTTTTTCAAGGACAGGAAACTGCGCCTGCGTCCGAGGCACCTGTTTCGTCCGAACCTGACACTGGCACGGGATTACACCCGTGTGGCAGCTCCCGTCGTCGTTCAAGGGGCTTTGTGGGGTGCGTTCAACGCCATCCAGACCGCCGTTCTCGGCCACATGACCGTCAGCGCGGAGGCGGCCTATTCCATTTCCTCCACGGTATTCCTGCTGCTGAAAGCGGCCGCTGTAGGCGCATGCACCGCCTCGTCCATCATCATCGGCAAACAGGTCGGAAGCGGCGACCAAAGCGGGCTCAAAGCCTCCGTGGTAACGCTGCAGCTCCTGTTCATCGGCACGGGCATTGTCCTGGGCGCGATCCTGTTCTTCATCCGGATCCCTCTGCTTTCGGTCTATGAAATTTCTGCAGAGACGTACGGACTGGCCGATATGTTCTTTATCATCCAGAGCGTTGTCATCATCTTTATGTCCTACCAGATGCCCACCAATATCGGCATCATTCGGGGCGGCGGCGACACGCGCTATTCCCTGATCCTGGATGCCGTTTCCATCTGGGGAATCGTCCTTCCCCTCTCCCTGCTTGCGGCCTTTGTCTGGCACTGGTCCCCCGTTGCGGTCGTGATCTGCCTCAACGCCGACCAGTTTTTCAAGTGCATTCCGGCCGCCGTCTACGGCAACTCCTATCGCTGGGTTCGCAAATTAACCCGGGAAGAAAAGCCGTCCCCGTAACCTCTCTGATACGCTCATCTCGGAAGAGGAAACGGATCGCAGGACTTCCGCTGCTCCAAGTGAAAAAGCTGCCGTCGCGGGCAGCTTTTTCCCCTACTTCAGCAGCTGCACGAGACGGCGCGCCGCTTCCGCGGTGTCGTCCGGATCGCCGAACGTCGAGAACCGGAAATAGCCTTTTCCGCAGGCGCCGAAGCCCTCGCCGGGCGTGCCCACCACCTGAATCTTCTCCAGCAGATAATCGAAAAACTCCCAGCTGCCCATGCCGTCCGGGCAGCCAAGCCAGATGTACGGCGCGTTTCTGCCGCCGCAGTACCAGATGCCGAGCTCGTCGAGCGCTTTCATCAGCACTTTCGCGTTGTTTTTGTAGACCTGAATATTGGCTTTGATCTGAGCCTGTCCTTCCGGCGTAAAGACCGCCGATCCGCCTTTCTGGATGATATAGGACACGCCGTTCGTCTTCGTGGTGCGGTTCCGCACCCACATCCCGTTGAAATTCATGCCGGCGCGCTCCAGATCTTTCGGGATCACGGTGTATCCCAGGCGCGTTCCGGTAAAGCCGGCCGTCTTGGAAAGCGAGCAGATCTCGATCGCGCAGGTGCGCGCCCCGTCGATTTCGAAGATGCTGTGAACCAGTCCCGGCTCCTCAATAAACGCCTCATAGGCCGCGTCGAACAGAATCACCGCGCCTCGTCTGTTCGCGTAATCCACCCACCTTTTTAAGGCCTCTTTTCCGAAAACCGCCCCGGTGGGATTGTTCGGGCAGCACAGATAGATGAGATCCGCTTCGAGATCGTCATCCGGTTCCGGCAGAAAGCCGTTCTCCCGGCCGGACGCCAGGTGAATGATTTTTCTTCCCGCGATAATGCTGGCGTCAACGTAGGCCGGATAAGCGGGTTCGATAATCAGCGCCGTACTGCTCCTGTCAAAAAGATCCAGAATGTCGCCGAGTTCATCGCTCGCCCCGCTGGAAATAAACACCTCGTCCGAGGCGACCTTCACGCCCCGGCCGTTATAATAGGCCGCGACCGTTTCCCGGAGAGACGGCGCTCCGCATTCGGGCATATAGCCGTGAAAACGCTCTTTGTCCGCCTGGTCGTCCACCGCTTCGTGGAGCTTTCGGATGACCGCGTCGCACAGCGGCAGCGAAACATCGCCGATGCCCATCCGGTAAAGATGAACGCCGTTATGCTCATCCGTAAATTTTTTCGTCTTCTGCGCGATATTGTAAAAAAGATACGATTCCTGCAGGTTCGCGTAATTTTTATTCGGTGTAATCATAATTCTGTTTCTCCTTCATAGACTGTCTCGGCCGGTCCGGTCATCGTAACGCTTCCGTCCGGTTCCGCCGTGACGGTTAATGTGCCGCCGTCCAGTTTCACCTGAACCGGCGCGCCGCAGTCGCAAAAGCCTTTTTTCACAGCCGCCGCCGCGCTCGCGCAGGCCCCCGTTCCGCAAGCCATCGTAATGCCGCTGCCGCGCTCCCAGACGCGCATGCGCAGCCGGTTCTCCCCGAGAACCTGCACAAATTCCACATTCACGCCGCCGGGAAAAGCGCTGTGACGCTCGATCTTCGCTCCCAGCTCCGCGACCGGCGCCTTCTCGATATCGTCCGTGAAAATGACAAAATGCGGATTTCCCACGGAAACGGGCGTTCCCGTAACCGGAAGTCCGTCGACATCGAGCGTCCTCTCCTCCTCCGCCGCGCTCTTTCCCATATCGACCGTCACGGTACGCACCCTGCCGCCTTCCGTATGCAGTTCCAGCGTCCGTATGCCCGAAAGCGTTTCGATGCGGAGTGTTTTCTTGTCGGTATAACCCTTGTCGTAAACATATTTTCCGACGCAGCGGATGCCGTTGCCGCACATCATCGCCTCGCTTCCGTCGGCGTTGAAAATGCGCATTTTGAAATCGGCGGTTTCCGAAGGCTCGATCCAGATCATCCCGTCCGAGCCGGCGCCGAAGTGCCGGTCGGAAAGCCGGACGGAGAGCCGCTCCGGATTTTCGGGCTTGCCGTAGACATAGAGATAATCATTGCCAAGCCCGTGCATTTTCGTGAATTTCAACATGATGAATCCTTTCTGTAAAGATACTTCCCCGAAACGGAAACATGAAGCCGGATCCCTGCGGCACAGATACGAAAAAACCGGGATATCCGGAACCGGAACCCGCGAACCGTTTCACCGCTCTGTTCCGTCCGCGTTGATCGTGGAAATCCCGATCGTCAGCTCCTCGAGCACATCCAGCAGCACGCGCACCGTATCGAGAGAAGTCAGCATCGTGATGCCGTTTTCGCTCGCGCAGCGCCGGATGGCGATGCCGTCCTCGTAATGGATGCCCGAAAGAATGGCCCGCGTATTGATGACGTAGCTGACGTATCCCGCCCGCAGCGCGTCCAGCACCTCGTGGCTTCCTTCGCTGAGCTTCCGGAGAATCCGTGTCCTGATGCCGTGCGCGATCAGAAATTCGGCCGTGCCGATCGTCGCTTCGATATTGAAGCCGATCTGGTAGAAACGCCGGATCAGTCCGAGCGCCTCCTCTTTATCCTCGTCGGCCAGCGTGACGACGACCGTGCCGTAATTCTGCAGACGCATACCGGACGCGGTCATGGCCTTGTACATGGCGCGGTGCAGCTTTTTGTCATAGCCGATGGCCTCGCCCGTGGATTTCATTTCCGGGGAGAGGTAGGCGTCCATGCCGCCCAGTTTGGAAAACGAAAAAGCGGGCACTTTGACATAATAGCGTTCCGCCTCCTTCGGATAGACCTCGCGGATTCCCTGCTCTTTCAGGCTTCTGCCGAGCATGACCATCACGGCCGAATCCGCGAGCGGGAAGCCGGTGGCTTTCGAAAGGAACGGGACGGTCCGGGAGGATCTCGGGTTCAGTTCGATGATGCTGACCTGATCGTTCTGATCCACGATAAACTGAATATTGAACAGGCCTTTGATGCCCGTGCCGAGGCCGAGCCGGCACGTGTAATCGATAATCGTTTTCTTGACCTGATCCGACAGGCTGAACGAAGGATAAACGCTGATGGAATCGCCCGAATGGACGCCGGTACGCTCCACCAGCTCCATAATGCCGGGAATAAAAACCTGTTCGCCGTCGCAGACGGCGTCGACTTCCACTTCTTTCCCGCGGATGTATTTATCCACCAGAACCGGTTTGTCCGGAGCGACCTGCACCGCCGTTCGCAGATAGCGGACAAGGGATTCCTCTTTCGCGACGATCTGCATCGCGCGACCCCCGAGCACAAAGCTCGGCCGCACCAGAACGGGATAGCCGATCTCGGCGGCGGCGCGGATGCCTTCTTCCACCGACTTCACGGCTCGTCCCGCGGGCTGGGGAATAGAAAGCGATTCCAGGAGCTTCTCGAACGCGTCGCGGTTTTCCGCCCGTTCGATCGCGTCCCGGTCCGTTCCGATTATTTTCACGCCGCGCTCCGCGAGCGGCTCCGCGAGGTTCACGGCCGTCTGCCCGCCCAGCGTGACGATCACGCCGTCCGGCTTCTCCAGGTCGATGATATTCATGACGTCTTCCGGACAAAGCGGCTCGAAATACAGCTTGTCGGCGCAGGTATAGTCGGTCGAAACGGTTTCCGGATTGTTGTTGATAATGATGGCTTCCCATCCGGCCCGTTTGATCGTGCCGACGGCATGTACGCTGGAATAATCAAATTCCACGCCCTGTCCGATCCGGATCGGCCCGGAACCGAGCACAATCACCTTAGGACGCCCGGAGATCACCGATTCGTTTTCGTCTTCATACGTCGAATAGAAATACGGGATGTAGCTCTCAAATTCCGAGGCGCACGTATCGATCATCTTGTAGACCGGCACGATGCCGCGCCGCTTCCGCCATTCGTAAATTTCGATCTCGCTTCTGTTCCAGAGTTTCGCGATCTCCCGATCCGAAAAACCCATTCGCTTCGCGTCCCGAAGAACGGCGGCGTCGCAGGCATGATCTTTCAAAATCCGCTCTTCCGCCACGATGTTCGCGATTTTATCGATAAAAAAACGGTCGATTCCGGAAATTTCCGAAATTTTCTGAACCTCGCCGCCCTGACGCAGCAGCGCCGCGATCGCCAGAAGTCTTTCGTCCGTGCCTTTCCGGATATATTCGTACAATTCCTCCGGCGTCTGCTCTTCGAAAACCGGCCTTTCGAGATGAACCAGCCCCGTTTCCAGCGACCGCACCGCTTTTAATAGGCTCTCCTCAAAAGTCCGGCCGACGCTCATGACCTCGCCGGTCGCCTTCATCTGCGTACCCAGCGAGTTGTCCGCCTCCGTGAACTTATCGAACGGGAATCGCGGCATTTTCGTCACGACATAATCGAGCGCGGGCTCAAACGACGCGGGCGTATTGGCGATCCGGATCTCATCGAGTGTCATGCCGACTCCGATCTTGGCGGATACCCGCGCGATGGGATAGCCGCTGGCCTTCGACGCAAGCGCCGAAGAGCGGGATACCCGCGGATTGACCTCAATCACATAATAATCAAACGAATTCGGGTCGAGTGCGAACTGCACATTGCACCCGCCCTCGATTTTCAGCGCGCGGATAATCTTCAGTGCGCTGTCCCGGAGCATGTGATATTCCTTGTTCGTCAGCGTCTGAGACGGACAGACGACGACGGAATCTCCGGTATGGATGCCCACCGGATCGAGATTTTCCATATTGCAGACCGTCAAGGCCGTATCGTTGCTGTCGCGCATGACCTCATATTCGATCTCTTTGAAGCCTTTGATGCTCTTCTCGATCAGCACCTGACGCACCGGCGAGAGACTCAAGGCGTTTTTCATCCGGTACAGAAGTTCCTCCCGGTTTTCCGCGAATCCGCCGCCGGTTCCGCCCAAAGTGAAAGCCGGCCTTAAGACGACGGGATAGCCGATCCGCTCCGCGACCCGCACGCCTTCTTCTTCCGAGCCGGCGATATCGGAGGGAAGCACCGGTTCGCCGAGGCTTTCGCACAGTTCCTTGAACAGCTCCCGGTCTTCCGCTCTCTCAATGCTCGCGCTTCCGGTGCCCAGCAGCTCCGTGCGGCACTCGCGCAGAATGCCTTTCTTTTCGAGGCGCATCGCGAGATTCAAGCCCGTTTGCCCGCCGATGCCCGGCAGGATCGCGTCAGGCCGTTCATAGCGGATGATTTTCGCCATGTATTCGAGCGTCAGCGGCTCCATATAGACTTTATCGGCAATCGACGTGTCGGTCATAATGGTGGCCGGGTTGGAATTGCACAGAATGACTTCGTACCCTTCTTCTTTCAGAGCGAGACACGCCTGCGTGCCGGCATAGTCGAATTCCGCCGCCTGTCCGATGACAATCGGCCCCGATCCGATGACAAGGACTTTTTTGATATCGGTTCTTTTAGGCATGCGCCTTGCCCTCCTCCATCATTTTGATGAACCGGTCGAACAAATACGCGCTGTCCTGCGGCCCCGGCGCGCTTTCCGGATGATACTGAACGCTGAAAACACGGTCTTTCGCGCACGCAACGCCTTCCACCGTGTCGTCCAGCAGGTTCATGTGGGTGACTTCCAATCCCGTTCCCGCAAGACTGCTCCGCTCCACCGCGTAGGAATGATTCTGTGAAGTGATTTCGATTTTCCCGGTTTTCAGATCCCGCACGGGATGATTGCCGCCGCGGTGCCCGAATTTTAATTTATACGTTTTCGCTCCGTAGGCAAGGGCGATGATCTGATGACCGAGACAGATTCCGAAAACCGGGAAGCTGCCGCGAAGAGCACGGACGGTTTTCGCGGTTTCCGGCACATCCTCCGGGTTGCCGGGTCCGTTGGAAATGAGAATCCCGTCCGGCCGGAGGCGCCGGATTTCCTCCGGCGCGGTATTCCACGGCACGACGGTCACGTCGCAGGAGCGCCGGTTCAAGGAGCGTACGATGTTCCGCTTCATGCCGCAGTCAATCGCCGCCACATGAAAGCGGGATCCGTACACCGCCGACGTCCAGGGCGCTTTGCAGCTGACGCGGGAAACGGCGTCCCGCGGCACCTTTGTATTCCGGATCCTGGCGACGCCTTCCTCCGCGGATGTCGACGCGCCGGTGATCAGCGCCCTGCGGCTTCCCCGATCCCGGATCGAGCGGGCCAGCTTTCGCGTATCGACGCCCGTGACACCCGGAATCCCGTACAGTTTCATGATTTCCGAAAGCGTCGCCTCGCTCCGGAAATTGGACGGTTTGTCGTTATAATCCCGGACAATCAGCGCGCCCGCCGTAGGAATCACCGTTTCATAATCATCAGCGGCCATCCCGTAGTTGCCGATGAGCGGATACGTCATCACGATCGCCTGGTCGGTATACGACGGATCCGAAAGAATCTCCTGATAGCCCGCCATGGACGTATTGAAAACAATCTCGCACACACATTCCGCGTCCGCGCCGAAGGGGGCGCCGAAATACTCGTCCCCGTCCTCCAGAATGATTTTCCTGCTGTATTCTCCGGTCATAATGATCTCCCGTTTTCATGTGCCGCGTCAAAGGTTATACCGTTGCGTTCCGCAGCGGTACATACGGCGCAGCACCCATAAATGAAAGCCAAACGGGCCGCGCCGCGCACTCCCGCGCTCAAGTTCTCCCGGGAAGCGTCGAAAGTTTGCGCTCAAACCGATCTTTCCTGGTATCTGCGGGTACCGCGGTCGGATAATTCCCGTCAAAGCAGGCCGCGCAGTATCCGCCGCATCCGGCGATCTCCCGAAGCCCCTCCACAGGCAGATACCCCAGGGAATCCGCGCCGGCCATTTTCGCGATCTCTTCCGGCGTATATCTGCACGCGATCAGATGCTCTCTGGAATCGATATCCGTGCCGTAATAACACGGATTCAGGAAGGGAGGCGAAGAGATGCGCATGTGGATCTCCTTTGCCCCGGCCTCGCGCAGCAGACCGATAATGCGCCCGCTCGTATTGCCGCGTACGATCGAATCGTCGATCAGCACAACGCGGCGGTTCCGGACATTCTCTTCCAGGGCGCTCAGCTTGATCCGCACCTGGTCGAGCCGGCTGCTCTGCGTCGGAGAGATAAACGTGCGTCCCGTATATTTGTTTTTAATCAGTCCGATCGCGTACGGAATCCCGGATTCCGCGCTGTAGCCGAGCGCCGCGTCAATGCCCGAATCCGGCACGCCGATCACGACGTCGGCGTCCGCGGGGCAGGCGTGCGCCAGGATCCTGCCGGCGCGTATCCGCGATCCGTGTACCGGCACGCCGTCGATCACCGTGTCCGGTCTCGCGAAATAAATATATTCAAAAACACAGAGCTTTTTCGGCTTTGTACGGCAGTGTTCGCGTTTCGAAATCACGCCTTTCGGGCCGAATACCAGAATTTCCCCCGGCTCGATATCCCGCACGAATTTCGCCCCGACGGCGGACAGCGCGCAGCTTTCCGACGCGGCGACATAAACGCCGTCCGGTGTGACGCCGTAGCACAGCGGCCGGAATCCGTAGGGATCGCGCACGCAGATCAGCTTCTGCGGAGACATGATAATCATGGAATAGGCGCCGTCGAGCGCGTTCATCGCCGCGCTGACCGCGTCTTCAATCGAAGGCGTCCGCAGGCGCTCGCGCGTAACGGCGTAGGCGATGGTTTCCGTATCGCTCGTCGTATGGAAGATCGCGCCGGAAAGTTCAAACTCCTCCCGCAGCGCGGCGGAATTGCTTAAGTTGCCGTTGTGCGCCAGCGCCATCCTGCCCTTGCGGTGGTTCACTTCAATCGGCTGGCAGTTCTTCCGGTCATTTCCGCCCGTGGTGCCGTACCGGACATGGCCGAGCGCCATCGACCCGGCCGGGAAACGCTCCAGACGCTCCCGCGTAAAGACCTCGCTGACAAGCCCCGTGTCTTTGCGCGAAACAAACGTTCCGTCGTCGTTCACGACGATGCCGCAGCTCTCCTGCCCCCTGTGCTGAAGGGCATACAGTCCGTAATACACGATTTCCGCCGCGTTCACCGGCGCCGGCGCCATGACGCCGAATACGCCGCATTCTTCACGGACGCTCATGATGATCATCCGCCTTTCCGTGAAAGTCAGCGATACCATGAGAAACCTCGCGGATCCGGTTCATACCTCGCGCCGCGCATGACAAGCTGTCCGCGTCCCGCTGAAACACCCGTACCCGTCTCATGCCTCGCGCCCCGTCTGACAGGAGACCGACCGCGTCCCCATGAAACACCCGTACCCGTCTCATGCCTCGCGTCCCGTCTGTCAGGAGGCCGACCGCGTCCCCATGAAACACCCGTACCCGTCTCATGCCTCGCGCCCCGTCTGACAGGAGACCGACCG
>CAYUPA010000047.1:6740-9743 GCA_964446565.1 uncultured Lachnospiraceae bacterium | reverse complement strand
AGGCTTTTGCCCCACGGCGGCAGGCGTCTGTCTGTTCACGGCAGGCTTTTGCCCCCACGGCGGCAGACTTCTGTCTGTTCACGGCAGGCTTTAATTGAATTTCCTCATTTCCTCATCTACTCATCCGATTCGCGAAACACCTTTCGGTAGTAATCCTCTGTGACGATCAACTTGGAATATTGCAGCTTGGCCTTGACCAGTTTCGCGACTTTTTCCACATAATCCTCCGGGACGGTGACGCCGGGATTCGGCGTGAACTTGCCGGTTACGGCTTCGTACACGCCGGCCGCCGTGATCCAGCTGTCGCCCTGCCCGTGATTATTGCCGAAGATTACAAGAGGCATGGAATCGGAATACTTGTCAGTCTCATAGTCCGTATCAAAGATGTCCCGGCCCGTATAAAGCCGCGAATCGTACTCCAGCCCAAACAGGTTCAGAATGGTAGGCACAATGTCGCAGGAATAGCAGGGGGTGTCCACCACCGTGCGGGGAATGGACGCGGACCACATCATCAGGGTACTGCGGTACCGGCTGGTCGTCTTCTCAGAATCCTCGGGACGGCCGAAACAGCGGTTCAGTTCATTGTAATAGTCGGTGCTGTCGTTCGCCTGATTGTTTCCCACGCTGAGAAAATAAGGATAGTGATCGGCGCACATCACGATCAGCGTATCGTTGGCAATGCCGGCGTCTTCCAGCTTTTTCACGAGAACCTCGAGCGCCCGGTCAAGCTCTATATTGGACGCCAGATACGCCTTGCATGGCTCGGAAAGCTCCGGATATTTTTCCTCGACCTGATCCCGGTACTGCGCGCTCCACTTATTATTGTCAAAAGACCAGGGGCCGTGGGCGGTTACCGTCATGTAATAGGCGTGGAAGGGCTGGCCGACCTGAACGTACCGGGTAATATATTCATCGGCGGTCGCCTCGATCATCTCCTTATCGGAAGCGGGCCATCCTTCCGTAGGAAGCTCCAGCCCGCCGCCGGAGCAGCCTTTGTAATCGTAGCCAAACGCGGAAAGATACTGGTCCCGGTTATAATAGTCATAATTTCCATTATGCCATGCCAGAACCTGATACCAGGCATCGCGGAAAAGATTGCCGGGCGTGGTGGGCATCGCGTTGTCTATGGCGGTCCGGGCCGAGTCGGACCTGCCGATCCAGTGCGGGATCAGGCCGGTAATCTCGGAAAACTCGCCTCCGCAGGTGGAAAGCGACCAGTCGGGCTGATAGAAATTGGTAAACACAAAACCCTCCTGCTGCGTCAGGCGGTAAAGCGTCGGCGTAAGGTCCGGATCGACCGCGTAATCATCAAAGGATTCGGCGCAGATGAGAATCAAATTCTTACCGGAAAACATGCCGGTATACTCGTTTTTTCTGGATGGCGTCAAAGAGCCAAAATACTGATGCATCTGCCGTTCCGTGTCGTCCGCGGCGGTATCCGCCAAAGCCGCAAAGTCGATGGAATCCAAAACATTGAAGCCATATTCCACGGACTGAGCCGTCTCCGCGGAGGACGATTCGCCCGCGGATTCGCCGGAGGACGATTCGGTAGTTTCCCCGGCGGTTTCATCGGAGGGCTGCCCGTGAGTTTTATCGGAAGATTCGGTTGTTTCGCCGGTGGAAGACCCTGTTGTTTCACCGGTGGAAGACCCGGCGGCTTCGCCGATGGAAGGCCCTGTTGTTTCGCCGGCGGAGGACCCGGATTTTTCATTAGTGGAAGACCCCGACGCTTCGCCGGCGGAAGACCCGGCGGAACCAGGATCGGCGGGGGCGCCGGGGGCCTCCCTGCCTTCGGGGTCCGTTTCGTCCGGCGGCGTCACGAGAAAAGATTCCAGATCAGGCATGGGCATACCGAAAAGAGCATACTGCAATTCCAGTCGGATGGAGTTGGTAAGGCCGAACTCCGGAATGCCCAGCGTCATGGAATAGTCATAGGAATAGACGGGGCCTGTCTTTTCCGTCCTGCAGAATACCGCGCCTGAAAGCTGGGCCGCAATGATAAGCACCGCCATGAGGACGCGCGCCGGCCAGCGCATACCCCTCTCCCGCAGAATTTTGCGGCGCAGGAAAAGATAGAGAACAAACGGAATAAGAGCGAGAAGAATGAAGGGAATCAGGTTGACGGCGGTCGAGAGGACATCGCCGCCGAAGCCGGTCAGCGCATTTTCCGCCGTGTCCGCCGCAGCCAGCACCCCGTAGTACATCCCGAACTTGGCTTTCATGCCCCGCTCCACGCACAGCACTATGAGATAAACGGCAGAAAAGAAACCGCCCAGAAAACGGGAAAGCCGTTTGGCGGGGATCATGTCTAAAATAAGAAAAAGGAGAAGCCCTGCGGCAAGAGCAAACAAGGCGATGCGCAAAAGCGGCAGCGCGCTGAAAAAAATGCTGTCCGCGTCAAAAAAACGCAGCAAAAGCTCATGATAAATAATAGCGCAGGGGAAAAAGAGAGCAGAGAAAAACCGCGAAATTCCGGATGGATTTTCAGCCGGTTTGCTGCCTGTTTTTCTGTCTGCTTTTTTATCTGTTTTTCTGTCTGTTTTTCTATCTGTTTTGCTGTCTGTTTTTCTATGTATTTCTTCGTATTTCTTCGCGCGGTTTTCCCGGTCAGGCGTCGTGACAGAATCACGGGCCTCTTCCAAATCGCTCTTTTGATCAGCCATCATCAAACTCCATTTCCCTCCGCCGTTCCGTCCCATTTCCCGGCCTTCCTCATCCGATACGGGGGACGGGTCCGGCTTTGCGGGTTATTTTAAAATCCACGGCAATTCGCCGGTTGCCGCCTCATAGAATAGCAGTTATGGGATGTTTATGTCAAGTACCCGACGGTACTTTTCTCGTTTCTTTCCTGCAAAACGGGACGCGAAACACTGACACAAACCGGAATACGAAACCCCGGCGCGAACAGAAACGCGAAACCCCGACGCGAATGGAAATACGAACCCCCGGCGCGAATGGAAACGCGAAACCCCAGCGCGAACGGATGAAACCGCCAAAACAGCC
>CAYUPA010000047.1:5691-6730 GCA_964446565.1 uncultured Lachnospiraceae bacterium | reverse complement strand
GCAAAACGGGATGCGAAACGCTGACGCAAACCGGAATACGAAACCCCGACGCGAACGGATGAAACCCCGACGCGAACGGAAACGCGAAGCCCCAACGCGAATGGAAATGCGAAACCCCGACGCGAACGGATGAAACCGCCAAAACAGCCCGACGCAAAAAGGATGTTGCAGAGAAGCGCAAATTGTGGTAAGGTGAGGATACTGATTTCATCAATCACAATGAAAGGAGTTTTCAGGATGAGTGTTCGAAAAGGAATTCACCATGTCGCGATAAACGTGCGGAATATGGACGAAACGATCCGGTTTTATACGGAGGCGCTTGGCTGCGAACTGCTCCGGACATGGCCGGTTGTAAATCCCACGGCGGCGATGCTGGACGCCGGCGGGGCGGTCCTTGAAATCTTTGCCTGCGAGGAACCGTACGCGGACGGCGGAAAAGATCGGATTCCGCATCTGGCGCTTGTTTCGGACGACGTGGACGGTGATTTTAAGAACGCGGTGGAACACGGCGCGGTGCCGGTAACAGAACCGAAGGATGTCGTGATCGAAAGCGAAATTCCGGTGCCCATCCGGATCGCGTTTTTCAAAGGGCCAAGCGGCGAACTGATTGAATTGTTCCACGAGAAAGGAAACGAGGCATGAAAATCATTCGGCTCAAAACCAATCATCTGACGAATCCGCTCGGATACGCGCTTGAGAATCCGGTTCTTTCCTATGTGGTCGAGGAGGCGCGCGGAAAACGGCAGGTTCGCGCGGAGATCGAGATTGCGCTCGACCCGGATTTTACGCAGATTGTGTGCAGGGAACCTGTCAAATCCTCCCTCGAGTACAGAGTTCCATTTACGCCGGAAGAACGAACCCGCTATTACTGGCGCGTCCGTGTCGAGGATGAAACCGGCGATCATGCCATGAGCGAAACCGCGTGGTTTGAGACGGCCAAGGCAAAGGACGCGCCGTGGGCCGCCAAATGGATTTCCCCGGTAACGCCGGAGAACGGACGTCATCCTATTTTGAAGAAAACCGTTGCGGTAAGGGACGG
>CAYUPA010000047.1:0-5681 GCA_964446565.1 uncultured Lachnospiraceae bacterium | reverse complement strand
CGGACTGAAAATGGCTCGTCTGTATATGACGGGTCTGGGGCTGTACGAGCTGTATATCGGCGGGGAAAAGGTCGGCGACGAGTATTTGATGCCCGGTTACAACGCCTATGATTCCTGGATTCAGTACCAGACCTACGACGTGACGGAGAATCTGAAACGGTCCGGGGCGATGGAGGTCCTGCTCGGAAACGGCTGGTACAAGGGCGTTTTCGGACTAAATTATAAAAAGGAAATCTACGGAGACCGGTTCGCTCTGCTTGCGGAACTGCATCTGGAATACGATGACGGTACGGAGGAGATCATCGGCACCGACGAATCCTGGACAGCGGTGTCCTCCCCGATTCTGGACAGCGGAATCTACGACGGCGAAAGTCAGGACGAAACCGCGCCGGAAGAGACCTATGCCCTCGAGATTCTCGGCCTTGGCTTCGACAGGCTGGAAGCGAGGCTCAGTCCTCCTCTTACCCTGCACGAGCGGATTCAGCCGGTCGAGGTGCTGCATACGCCCGCCGGGGAAACTGTGCTTGATATGGGACAGAACATGGTCGGCTGGGTGGAATTCTACTGCGATGCGCCAAAAGGAACCGTGATCGAGTGGAAGACCGGGGAAATTCTGCAGGAAGGCTGTTTCTATCAGGAAAATCTTCGCCGCGCGAAATCCGCTTTCCGCTATGTGTCGGATGGAAAGGGGCGCGTTGTCCGCCCGCATTTTACCTTTTACGGGTTCCGTTATGTGCGGGTTGACGGATGGATCGGCGACCTTACGACGAAGGATTTTACCGGCTGTGTCCTCCATTCCGAAATGGAGGAGATCGGGCATATCGAGACTTCGGACCCTCTTGTCAATCAGCTTTTGTCCAACGTGCGCTGGGGACAGAAGGGCAACTTCCTCGATGTCCCGACGGACTGCCCGCAGCGCGACGAGCGCATGGGCTGGACCGGCGACGCCCAGATTTTCTGCGGAACGGCCTGCTTCAATATGGACACCTGCGCCTTTTATACCAAATATGGGCATGACCTGTATTATGAGCAGCAAAAGATAAACGGCAGCGTTCCGCATGTCGTGCCGACCGTCGACTTGAAGGGCGACGGTTCCACCGCCTGGGGCGAGGCGGCGACGGTCATTCCGTGGCAGGTGTATCTGCATTACGGCGACCCTTCGATTTTAGAAAAGCAGTATGAAAGCATGAAGGGCTGGGTTGATTTCATGGAGCGCAGGGACCGGGAAAGCGGTACGCCGGGGCTGTGGGACAGCGGCTTCCATTTTGCCGACTGGCTGGCGCTCGACGGACCGGTTCCGGGCGGGACCATGGGCGGAACGGACCCGTACCTGATTGCCTCTGCCTATTACAGCTATTCCGCGCGTCTGGTCGCCAAAGCGGCGCACGTTCTCGGGCGGAAAGAGGATGAAGCGTATTACAGCGCCCTCTCCGACCGCGTCCGCGAGGCGGTCTGCAGGGAATACCTTACGCCGGGAGGACGTCTTGCGGTTGACACCCAGACCGCGCATGTGGTCTTTTTGTTCATGGACCTTGCGCCGGAAGAGACCCGTGAACGTCTTGCCCGGGACCTTGCCGGCAAAATCAGGAAAAACAACGGACATCTTGACACCGGATTCGTCGGCACCCCGTACCTGTGCCGCGTTCTCTCCGAAAACGGATACAACGACCTTGCGTACCATCTTTTGATGGTGAAGGATTATCCGGGATGGCTGTATGAGGTTTTAATGGGCGCGACGACGATCTGGGAGCGCTGGAATTCCGTACTGCCGGATGGCAAAATCAGCGGAACCGGCATGAATTCTCTGAATCATTACGCCTACGGCTCCATCGCGGAATGGATTTACCGCAACGCCGCCGGGATTCAGCCGTCCGAAGAACAGGCGGGCTTCCGGCACATCACGCTTGCGCCGCAGCCCTCCGGGGAACTGAAATGGATCAAGGCGTCCGTAAAATCCGCGAGCGGCCTTGTCGCGTCGGAATGGCGTCTTTTGGATGAGAATCATCTGCATATCGCCTTTACCGTACCCTTTATGAGTACGGCGACGCTGGTTCTGCCGGATGCGGACGCGCAAAAGCTTCGGGCGGACACCGCGCTTTTGTGGCGGCAGGATGGAACGAATGCGGTCTGCGAAGTGGAGAGCGGAACCTACGCGTTTGATTACGAGACAACGCGCAGCTACAAAAAGCCGGAAGAGGTTCAGGCTTCGTAAATCCGTTCTAAAGAGGTTCAGGCTTCGTAAATCCTCTCGGAAGATATTCAGGTTCCCTGAAGTTTTTACGGAAATCCTTTCTAAGAGGTTCAGGCTTCTTGAAGTTTTCAGGCACGGCGGAGGAACGCTTCCGCATCAGGGGCATTCCTCCGGCCCTGCCTGACAGACGGGTTAAAGAGTTTCGGAGGAAAATCATGCGGGAAATACAGGCGGAAAAAATAACGGACGCGATCGCGGCGCTTTGCGTTAAAGCCAATACGGACCTCGCCCCCGCCGTGGAAGGTGCCATCCGCGCGGCAAAAAATACGGAGCGGTCGCCGGTCGGCTGTGAAATTTTGGATCAGCTTCTCGAGAACGCTTCCATCGCGCGGGAGCGAAAAATGCCGATTTGTCAGGATACGGGCCTTGCCGTCGTATTCTGTGAAATCGGACAGGAGGTGCACATCACAGGCGGAGCCCTTACGGACGCCGTAAATGAAGGGGTCCGCAGGGGCTATACCGATGGGTATCTGCGAAAATCCGTGGTGGAAGACCCGATTCGCCGAATCAATACGAAGGACAACACCCCGGCCATCCTGCACGTTTCGATCGTGCCGGGCGATCAGTTTACGGTTACGGTCGCGCCGAAAGGCATCGGCAGCGAGAACATGAGCCGGATATATATGCTGAAACCGTCGCAGGGCCTCAAGGGCATTGAGGACGCTGTGCTCGAAACTGTGCGGCTTGCCGGAAGCAACGCCTGCCCTCCCCTCGTGATCGGCGTTGGCATCGGCGGTAATTTTGAGACATGCGCGCTTCTTGCGAAGCGGGCGCTTCTGCGCGACATCGGGGTCCGCGCGAAGGACCCATTTTGGGCGGAAGAGGAAAAAAAGCTGTTGGACCTTGTCAATGAAACCGGCATCGGCCCGCAGGGTTTCGGCGGCACGACAACCGCCCTGTGGCTTGCCATTGAAACCTTGCCGACGCACATCGGCGGGCTGCCCTGCGCGGTCAATCTCAACTGTCATGCGGCGCGCCACGAAACAGCGCGGTTATAGGGCTGAAATTCCTGTAGCCGGGGACGATTTGTATCCGCGGATGCACCGTATCTGCGGCGGCGCTGTATCCGCCGGCCGGCCTGTATTCGCGATTATCCTGTATCTGCTCCGCGCCGCTGCGCTCCGAATGCACTTTGTAGGACTGGAGGTTATTCTGTGATTTCAATACGAACTCCGCTGACGAAAGAAATGGTAAAGACGCTTCACGCCGGAGATACGGTTCTGATCAGCGGCACGATATATACGGCGCGCGACGCGGCGCATAAACGGATGTTCGATCTTCTTCAGCAAAACAAACCGCTCCCCTTCCCCATAAAAGACGCGATTCTCTATTATGTCGGGCCGAGTCCGGCAGCGCCCGGCCAGGTGATCGGCTCGGCAGGGCCTACGACGAGCGGTCGGATGGACGCATACGCGCCGTCTCTGATCGAGGCCGGTCTGACCGGAATGATCGGAAAAGGACTGCGCTCACAGGAGGTCGTCGACAGCATGAAAGCCTGTACGGCGGTTTATTTTGCCGCGACGGGCGGAGCCGGCGCGCTTCTTGCCAGCAAAATCAAAAGCGCTGAAATCGTCGCATGGGAAGATTTGGGAACGGAAGCGGTGCGAAAGCTGATTGTCGAGGATTTCCCGGCAACGGTCGTGATCGATTCGGAGGGCGTCGACCTGTATGCGGAGGCGCCGAAAAAATACCGGAAAAGCTGAAAAATGCTCTAATTAGGTGAGGTTGGGGCTTGGGACTTGGGGCTTAGGTCTTAGGACTTAGGGCTTAGGTCTTGGGACTTAGATCTTAGGTCTTAGGACTTAGGGCTTAGGTCTTGGGACTTAGATCTTGGGGCTTGGGACTTGGGGCTTAGGTCTTAGGTCTTGGGACTTAAGTCGTGGGCCTTAAGTCCTGCTGAGTTTAGGATATATAAAATCTTTCGCGAAACGGGAAATTCCGGTTTCAATATTCGGATTCGGAAAAAAACAAGGAGGCTCCATGAACGATCAGAACAAAGCGCCGCAGCCGGAGGAAGAAACGGGACAGCAACCGGAGGAAGAAGCGGATCCGCAGCTGAAAGAAGAAACGGAACAACAACCGGAGGAAGAAGCGGGACCGCAGCTGAAAGAAGAAAAAGGAAGCTATTTTGTCTACGGTATGGCGGTCGGGCTTATCATCGGCATTGTCATGCTCTATGTATTCAAAAGCAAACTGGCGATGACGGTCTGTGTTGCCGCCGGTATGATCATCGGCAGTTTTATCAAGCGCAAATAGAGGAAACCCTCATGAGTTATCAGGAACTGCTTCATCAAATCGACTCGCAGAAACACGAAATGGATTTCTCGGTCCTGCGGTCAAAATATATTTTCTGCAGCGAAAGCCTCTCCGGTCTCCATGCCGCCTTTGAAGAAGTCGACGGACTGCTTACGGCGGGCCGTCTGCCGGCATCTCTGACGGAGGAGGACGCCCACGCCCTGATCGGGCATGGCATGGCCTTTGACGCGGCGCTGCAGCTTGCCACCGCTAGTACGCCTGTAACGGAAGAACTGCTGCAGGAGCTGCATCGTCTGCTGCTGATGGATTCCGATAACAGCGGAACCTATCGGGAATGCGAACTCGACGTGCCGTTTGCGGCCGCGCCCGAAGATATCGAACATCTGATGCGTCATTTTATCGATCAGATGACCTCGTCCGCCTACCTGCATCCGGTGGAATACGCCGCCATGTGTCACAAACGCATTTGCGACATCCGCCCGTGGCGCAGCGGCAACGGCAAGATGGCGCGGCTCCTCATGAGCTACGCGCTGATACGCGCCGGCTTGCCGCCCGCCTGTATCGGACCGGAGCAGGCAAAAGAATATTATGAGTCTCTTCACGTTTTGCAGAGCGACTATGCTGTGGATGATTTTATCGTCCTGCTCGCCGGCAATATCCTGAACACCCTGCGGCAGGACCGGGCGGACGGCGGCGCTCTGTAATTCGCGCGGGCGGGCAGACAAAGCGCTGCGGCACGTCGTAAACAGAAATTAAAGGGAAACCGGGTAAGGGGCTGCCGTATTATGCGGCAGCCCCCTGCAAACCCTGATACAAAACCTGCTACAATTACTTACGCCGTCCGCAGCACTGCGAACGGCGCAAACAGCATCGGAATGACAGGACTTGAACCTGCGGCCTCTTGGTCCCGAACCAAGCGCTCATACCAAACTGAGCTACATTCCGAAAACGTCACTATTATAGCCCAGCCGCGGGTACTTGTCAAGTCGGGATTTGAGTTTTTGAGCTTTGTAAGAATTCGGAATTATCAGAATACTTGAAATATACAAGAGCTTTCATTTTCCCACTCACTTATCGAGCACGAACTTTCATCTTTTCCTCCAGCATCCAACGCCGTATCTCAATATACGCCCGACCCTTGCATATTTGAAGGCGTCCATATACCGCCGCTCGT
>CAYUPA010000046.1:8345-9767 GCA_964446565.1 uncultured Lachnospiraceae bacterium | reverse complement strand
GGTTCGGCGGGCGGGTCGGCGTGACGCACAGCCGTCTGCGCGACCGGGAGCGGGCCGCTCTGTGGTATAAGGCAAGAGACGGAGAGCTTGACGTGATGGTAGGGCCGCGTTCGGCGCTGTTTACGCCCTTTCGCAATGTGGGACTGATCATTCTGGACGAGGAACATGAAAACACCTACAAGTCGGAGCAGACCCCACGCTACCATGCGCGGGAGACGGCGGTGGAGATCGGAAGGCGGAAGAAGATTCCGATTGTGCTGGGTTCCGCGACGCCCTCGGTCGAAAGCTACTATAAAGCCTCCGCCGGTGAATACACTCTGCTGAAGTTGGCAAAACGCGCAAGCCCCGGCGCCAGCCTGCCGGAGGTCGCGATCGTGGATATGCGGCGGGAAATGGCGAACGGGAACCTGTCCCTGTTCTGCGAAAGGCTCGTAAACGGCATCAGGGACCGCCTCGACCGGGGGGAACAGGTGATCCTGTTCCTGAACCGGAAGGGCTATTCCACGTTTGTGAACTGCCGCAGCTGCGGTTTCGTGCTGAAATGTCCGCGCTGCTATCTGCCGTACACCTGGCACAAGGACCGGAATCTTCTGATCTGCCACCACTGCGGCAAGGAAGTGCGGCCTGTGTCGGTCTGCCCGTCCTGCGGATCGCCCTATATCCGCCATTTCGGCGCCGGCACGCAGCGGGTGGAGGATGAAATCCGAACCCTGTTTCCCCAGGCGCGGGTCTGCCGGATGGATACCTCCATCGTACAGGGCGAAGAAACCTACCGCAAGGTCTACGAGCAGTTCCGGGACCGCGAGGGCGACATTTTAATCGGAACGCAGATGATCGCCAAGGGCTTTGATTTCCCCTCGGTGACGCTGGTAGGCATACTGGCCGCGGATATGATTCTGTACAGCGACGATTATCACAGTACGGAGCGTACCTATCAGCTTTTAAGTCAGGTCGCGGGACGGGCGGGACGGGCGGCCCGTCCGGGCGAGGTTATCGTCCAGACCTATTCGCCGGAGCACTACTGCATTCAGGACGCGGCCTGCCATGATTATGAATCGTTTTTTAAGAGCGAGCTGACGGCCCGAAAGCTGATGGACTGTCCGCCGTACTGTCACATTCTGCAGTATCTGCTGACAGGTTCCCGGGAAGAGGACGTCGTCCGGCAGGCGCGGGCCTTTCACGGGCTGCTGTGCCGGTACGGCGAAGGGCACGGATTCCGCATACTCGATCCGGCCCCGGCGTCGCTGGAACGAATCAACAATATCTTCCGCTGGCGAATCCTCGTTAAGTTCGAAGACCGAAAACGGCTTGCGGCCTTCGGCTCGTACTGCCGGGACCTTTACCGCAGGCAGGACCGGAAAGCGAAAATTCAAATGGATATCGATCCGGTATCCATGCAGTAATTCAATAATGTAATTCAAT
>CAYUPA010000046.1:0-8245 GCA_964446565.1 uncultured Lachnospiraceae bacterium | reverse complement strand
TTGGTAGAAAGGATGATACAAGGTGGCGCTTCGCAACATCCGGGTGAATGACGACCCGATTCTTCGCAAAAGCTCAAGAAGGGTCGAGGTATTTGACCAGCGGCTTCAAATTCTGATTGACGATATGTTCGATACCATGTACGACGCGAACGGCGTGGGTCTGGCCGCCGTACAGGTCGGCGTTCTGCGGCAGGTCATCGTGATTGATACGGGCGAACCGCAGGAAAAGCTGGTGCTGATCAACCCCGAGATCATCCGGCAGAGCGGCGAACAGCATACGTCGGAGGGCTGTTTAAGCCTTCCGGGCCTGAGCGGCATCGTAAAACGTCCGGAAACGGTGACGATCCGGGCCTTCGACCGGGACGGAGGCGAATACGAGCGTACCGGCACGGGGCTGCTCGCAAAGGCCTTTTGTCATGAAATCGACCATCTGAGCGGCATTCTGTTTAAGGATAAAGCGGAAAAAATCACTGAGGAGCCGGAAAGCCGATGAGAATTGTTTTTATGGGAACGCCGGCGTACGCGGTTCCTTCGCTAATTACGGCGGCTAAAAACGGCGAGGTGGCCGGGGTCTATACGCAGCCCGACAGGCCGACGGGGCGCAAACAGATTCTCACGCCCTCCCCGGTTAAAGAGTGCGCGCTGCGCCTTGGCCTTCCGGTCTTTCAGCCGGAGCGGATCCGGCGGCGCGCGGAGACGGACCGTCTTCGGTCTCTTGCGCCGGACCTGATTCTGGTGGCGGCATACGGCCAGATTCTTCCGGAAACGATCCTTTCGATTCCGCCGCGCGGCGCCGTCAATCTGCACGCGTCGCTCCTGCCGAAATACCGCGGCGCCTCGCCTGTGCAGCGCTGCATTTTAAACGGCGATACGGAAACCGGCGTAACCGTAATGAAAATGAACGCGGGCATCGATACCGGCGATATACTGATGCAAACCCGCGTCGCAATCGGCGGGGAGGATACGGCGGAAGACCTGACGCGCCGCCTTGCCGAGGCCGCCGGCGCTTTGACCGGCGAGCTTCTTTCGATGCTGAAGGAGGACCGGGAGCCGGAGGCTGTGGCGCAGGAGGAAAGCGAGGCCACCTACGCCCCGCCGCTTACCAGAGAAGACGGGCGGATCGACTGGCGTCAGCCGGCGCGGCGCGTTTACAATCAGGTACGGGGCCTTTTCCCCTGGCCTTCTGCCTATACCGAATGGGACGGGAAGCAGCTTACAATCTGGAAGGCAAGGACAGGCAAAGAGGAGGCAGCGGGCCTTGCGCCCGGAACCGCCGTCGTGCGGGGAAAGAAGCTGTACGCGGCCTGTTCGGATTTCCTGCAGGGGAACCACCCGGACGGGGCCGTTTTCGGCGGCTTGGGAACCCGCGAACCATGAATGCCAGGGCGGAAAAATGGAACGCCCGGGAGGAGGCCGCGCGCTGCGTGGCGGAGATTCTTACCGGGCAGGGCTATACTTCGATTGTACTGAACCGGCGGATACGGACGTATCCGCCGTCTGTCAGTCTGAAGGACAAGGCGCTCGTCACAAGCCTTGTCTATACGACGGCCACGCGCTGTCTTACGATCGATTTCCTGCTGGACCAGTATTCCAAAACGCCGGTCCGGCGAATGAAGCCGTTTATCGCGGCGGTTCTTCGGGTCGCCTGCGCGCAGATGCTTTACATGGACCGGATTCCGAACCGCGCCGCCATTTACGAGGCCGTCGAAACGGTCAAGGCCTCGCCGTATAAAAATCTTTCCGGCTTTGTAAACGGGGTGCTGCGCGCGGTCGACCGCGGCGGCGCGCGCCTTGTTCTTCCCGCGGATCCGCTTGCGAGGGCAAGCGTAGAATACAGCGTTCCGGAATTCATGCTGGCGATCTGGGAAAAAGCGTACGGCGCGGACGCGATGAAAACCATCGCCGCGGTGTCCGCTGAGAAAAAACCTCTTTCCGTGCGGTGCAACACGAGACTTACAAGCCCGGAGGCGCTGCAGGCGGAACTCTGCGCCCGTCTTGGGCATGAAAACGTCCGCCGGTCGGAATCGTCGCCCGCGCTGTTTTATCTCCGCACGGCGGAAGACCTTGCTTCCTGGGCGCCGATGACGGAAGGCCGAATGACGGTTCAGGACGAAAGCTCGATGTTTTCCGCCCTCTCGACCGGGGTCCGTCCCGGGATGCGGGTGCTCGACCTGTGTTCGGCGCCCGGCGGCAAGGCGGCGCTCATGGCGGAAATGATGGACGACAGCGGTCTGATTCGCTGCTGCGATCTGTATCCGCATAAACTGGAACTGATCCGGCAGAACGCCGAACGTCTTCACCTCCACATTCTGAAACCCTGTCTGCGGGACGGCACGGTGCCGGTGCCGCAGGAAAAGGAAACCTACGACGCAGTCCTGCTGGACGCGCCCTGCTCGGGGTTTGGCGTGCTGCGCTCGAAACCCGATATCCGCTGGAAGCGGAAGGAAGAGGACATTGAAAACCTCCGCGGCCTGCAGCGGCGCCTTCTCACCGCGGCGGCGGATTATGTGAAGCCGGGCGGAAGGCTGGTCTACAGCACCTGCACGCTTTCCCCAAAGGAAAATGAGGAAAACGCGGCGTGGTTTCTCGCGCGGTTTCCCGAATTCTCCCCCGGAAATCTGCAAAAGGATTTGCCAAGCCTGCCGATGTGTGATACTATAGAGAACGGAAAAGAAACCGGATGGCAAACGTTCTTGCCGCAGAGAGAGGGTCGGGACGGCTTTTTTATCGCCTCCTTTCAAAAAAGCGGGAGAGGAGCATAGACGTTGGAAACCGGAGGCTGGTTCGATCAAAGCCCTTTGGCGGCGCAGGAAACCGCCGTTTCCATGGGGCTTCCGGGCTTTCGCGGACGCCAGATCTGGCGGTGGATTCACCGCGAGCACGTTTTTTCCTATGACGCGATGACCGATCTTCCGCGCGAACTGCGCTGGACCCTCGCGGAGCGTATGCCGCTTCCGCTGATCAAAACGGTCCGACAGCAGCGTTCGGCCGGGGACGGCACCGTAAAGTATCTCTTTGAGCTGTCCGACGGGCACCGGATTGAATCGGTCCTGATGCGGTACCGGTTCGGCTGCACGGTCTGCGTTTCCTCGCAGGTCGGCTGCCGGATGGGCTGCCGCTTCTGCGCCTCCGCTCTCTCCGGCTTTGTCCGCAATTTGACGCCCGGAGAAATGCTTCAGCAGATTTATCATATCGAACGGGAGGAAAATGTGCGGGTTACGCATGCCGTCGTCATGGGCTGCGGCGAGCCGTTCGACAACTATGAGAATCTGCTGCGCTTTCTGAACCTGCTTCACGAGCCGGAGGGACAGGGCATGAGCTACCGCAGCATGACGGTTTCCACCTGCGGCCTGCCCGGTCCGCTTGCGGACTGGATTCGTGAGAAAAAGCCCGTGACGCTCGCGGTCTCTCTGCACGCGCCGAACGACGCGGTTCGAAAGCGGCTGATGCCGATCGCGGAGACCGTTTCCATGAAGGAACTGCTTCGCGTCTGCGAAGACTATACAAGAGCTCTTAACAAGCGCGTGACCTTTGAATACGCGCTGATCAAAGGAATAAACGACAGCCCGCAGCAGGCCCGCGAACTTGCGGGGACACTGTCGGGCCTGCTGTGCCATGTCAATCTGATTCCGGTCAATCCGGTTCCGGAGAGAGGCCTCAAACGCCCACCGGAAGGAACGGTCCGCGAATTTACGAAAATACTGAACGGGGAAGGGATTCCGGCGACGGTTCGCAGAGAACTGGGACGCGATATAGACGGCGCCTGCGGACAGCTTCGCAGACGGTACCATAAGGAGGTTGAAGGAACCCAATGAAGATCGCAGCAAGATGTGATAAGGGAATGCTGCGCAAAACCAATCAGGACAGCGTATATTACAACGACCGCGGCATCGGCATCCTGCCGAATTTCATGATCGTCGCCGACGGCATGGGCGGCCATCAGGCCGGGGAGCAGGCCTCGCAGCTGGCGGTATCTTCCATGGTAGACCTCGCCATGGAGCAGAAAACAAAGCCGGAGGACCCCGCCGCCTGGCTTGCGGACTGTGTGCGGCGGACGAATGAAACCGTGTTTTGCGCGGCTGAAAGCAATCCGCTCTGGCACGGGATGGGAACGACGCTCGTCGCGGCCTTCTGTATGGACGGGACCCTTTACTGCGCCAATGTCGGCGACAGCCGCCTGTATGTTCTGGAAGAAAAAAACGGGACGACCGCGCTGCGGAAGGTGACGGTTGACCATTCGCTCGTGGAAGAGATGGTTCTGCAAGGCGTTCTGACCCCGGAGGAGGCGCGGATTCATCCGCAGAAAAACCTGATTACAAGGGGCATTGGGATTGAACCGGACGTCGAGGTCGATACGTTTACGGAGCCGCTTGCCGGAACGCGTCTCATCGTGGCCTGTTCGGACGGGCTGACCAATATGATGGATGAGAATGAAATGCTGCGGATTCTGTTCCTTGAGGAAGGGAATCCGGACAAGCTGGCGGAACGGCTCAAAAACGAAGCCAACAGCCGGGGCGGACACGATAACATCTCCGTCATTGTGGCGGATGTACGAGGAGAAGAATCATGTTAAATTCGGGAAGCATCCTGGGGGGCCGCTATGAAATCGAGGAAAAAATCGGCGTCGGCGGCATGGCGGTCGTCTATAAGGCCAAGGATTACAAGCTGCACCGGGAGGTCGCGATCAAGGTTCTAAAGCCGGAGCTGTCGAAGGATGAGCTTGTTCTGTCGAAATTCCGCAAGGAAGGGCTGGCGGCGGCGGGCCTTTCGCACAACAATATCGTGAGCGTCTACGATCTGGGCCGCGAGAACAATCAGGATTATATCGTCATGGAATACATCGACGGCATTACGCTCAAGGAGTATATCGAGCGCAGAGGGAAGCTCACGAACGACGAAATCCTCAAAATTTCAATCCGGATTGCCGACGCGCTGAAGGCGGCGCACAACAACAATATCATCCACAGGGATATCAAGCCGCAGAACATCATGGTGACGCCGGCCGGCGCCGTAAAGGTGACGGACTTCGGCATCGCGAAGGCGACGAACGTCGCGACCATGACGGCGCAGGGCGAGGCCATGGGGTCGGTCCATTATTTTTCACCCGAGCAGGCGCGCGGCAAACATGTGGATAAGCGAAGCGACCTGTATTCCATGGGCATCACGATGTTCGAAATGGCGACAAGCCGGCTGCCGTTTGAGGGCGAGACGCCCGTCGCGACGGCGATGAAACAGATTCAGGACCCTCTGCCGGACATTCTCGCGATCAATCCGGACATCTGGCCGGGCCTTGCCTCGATCATCCGGAAACTGACGAACAAGCAGCCTGAGGACCGCTATCAGGACGCGAACGAGGTTCTGGAGGACCTGAAGCGGGTCTACCAGAACCACAATCTGAGCGTGAAGCCGGAAAGAGCCGCCGCGGAGCCGGTTCCGCAGCGCAAAGGACGAACAGAGAAAGAACCGGCCTACGAAGAAGAAGACGACTATGACGACGAGTACGACGACTATGAGGAGGATCGGCCGACAAACAAAAGGGCGGTGGTTATCATCGTTTCCGTCATTGGCATTCTCGCCCTCGTCGGAATCGGCTTTTTCCTGCGCTCCCTGTTCACTGGGGGAAGCGGCGGGGGAACCGTCCCCCGTCTTGTCGGATATGAAGAAATGGAAGCCGCGTCCCGCGCGCAGGACGCGGGCTTTGCCATGATCGTGGCCTCGCAGCAGTACGACGAGCAGTACGACGAGGGGATGGTCATTTCGCAGGACCCCGAGGCGGGCGCTGAAATCGAAAAGGGGACGGCGATTTCGGTCGTGCTCAGCATGGGCAGGTACGTGGTAAGCACGATCCCGGACTGCACGACCCTTTCCTATGATAACGCCGTGGAGAATCTGATCAGCCTCGGGATTCCGTACCGGGTCGAAGTCGAACCGAGCGAGGAAGCCGAGATGGGAACCATTATTTCACAGGAGCCGGCGGCCGGCGAGGAAATCACGACGGATACGGTGCTCGTTCTGCATGTAAGCTCCGGAAAGGAAAGCGACGAAATTCAGGTCCCGAATCTTACGGGAATGACGCGCGAGGAAGCGGCGAAGGCGCTGGAAGAGCTGCATCTGTCGCTTAACGAGGTTTCGCTCTCCTACCATGACAGCGTGCCCTCCGGCAAGATTATCGCGCAGGATATTGAAGCGGGCAGCGCCGTGGAGGAAGGGACCCAGATCAATGTGACGATCAGTCAGGGGGCGCCGACCGACGACGAGGAGGAAGCGGCTGCCAACGGAATCATTGTCATCACGAATCCGCTGCCGGAGACACAGACGACGGGGCGCCTGAAAGTGGAAGCGATTGACGCGGACGGCAACTCGACGGGCATCTGCGATATGGATGTGACGAAAGAAGCCTTCGGCGTCAACGGCATGGAACTGTCCTATCCGGCCGGAACCGTGAAGATTCGTGTCTACCTTGACGATGTCGAGGTTTTTGTCCGCGATATCAATTAGAGGGCCGCGTCATGAACGTGCTGATCGTAACCGGAGGCTCTCCCGCCGCCTCCGCCCGCGGGATTCTGCGTGAATTTTCCCCGGACTGGGTGATCGCGGCGGATTCCGGAATCCGCTGCGCTCTCGAATTACGCCTCCGGATCGACCGGATTCTCGGCGATTTTGATTCCGCGGACCCCGTGCTGCTTCAGGAATGCGAGCAAAAAAAAATTCCCCGGCTTGTGTTCCCCGCTGAAAAGGATTTCACGGATACGGAACTCGCGCTCGAGGAGGCCGCCGAAAAGGCCGGAGAAAACGGGCGAATTCTCCTGCTCGGCGCCATCGGCACGCGGATGGATCATTCGCTCGCGAACATTTTTCTGCTGAAAAAGATGGCCGACCGGGGGATTCCCTGCGAAATCGCGGACGACTTCAACCGGATTCGTATGCTGAAGGGGACGGCGGAAACGTGTCTGCAAAAGGACCCGGCCTGGCCCTATGTCTCTCTGCTGCCCGTTTTCGGCGACGCGGAGGGCGTTACGCTCAGAGGCTTCAGGTATCCGCTCGCGGAGGCCCGGATGAAAGCGGGCTACGCGCTCGGGGTCAGCAATGAACTGAAAGATAACGAGGGGCGCATCACTCTTGCAAAAGGCTATCTTCTGCTCTTTCGGACGAGGGACAGGGCGCCCGTCTCCCCCGGCAGACCGTAAGGCCATGTCACATCGCCAGATTCGCGAATTTTGTATACGGGCCGAAGAAGGCGAGCTTCACCGTGCCCGTCGAGCCGTTTCGCTGCTTGGCGACGATCACTTCCGTAATGTTTTTATCTTCGGTTTCCGGATGGTAGTACTCGTCCCGGTACAAAAACAGGACCAAATCCGCGTCCTGCTCGATGGCGCCGGATTCGCGCAGATCGGAAAGCATCGGGCGGTGATCGGCGCGCATTTCCAGAGCGCGGCTTAACTGCGACACGGCGAGGACCGGACACTCCATCTCGCGCGCGAGCGCCTTTAATCCGCGGGATATCTCCGAGATTTCAAGCTGCCGGCTTTCCACAGCCCGGCCGCTGTTTACAAGCTGCAGATAATCGACCATGATCAGGTCGAGGCCGTGTTCCAGCTTCAGTTTGCGGCATTTGGAACGAATCTCCGCCATTGTAATGCCCGGCGTATCGTCCAGATAAATCGGCGCTTCCGAAAGCGGGGCGAGCGCCTCCGCGAGCCGCTCCCAGTCCTTCTCTTCGAGCCTCCCGGTCCGGAGCTTATCGCCCTCGACCCCGGATTCGCAGGAAAGCATCCTGTTTACAACCTGCACATTCGACATTTCGAGGCTGAATATCGCGCAGGTCAGATGCTTGCGCACCGCCGCGTACTGCACCACATTCAGGCCGAAGGCGGACTTTCCCATGGAAGGACGGGCGCCGAGAAGAATCAGGTCCGAAGGATGGAACCCCGTCGTCATGCGGTCAAGGTCAATGAAGCCGGTCGGCACCCCGATCACCTCGCCCTTGTTTTTGGCGAGCTTTTCAATCGTGTCAAAGCTCTCTAAAAGCACGTCCCGAATATGGGTAAAATCCTCCGCGCCGCGGTTCTGCAAAATGCCGAAGACGCGCTTCTCCACATCCTCCGACAGGTCTTCGATGGGCGTTTCCGTGCTGTAACTCTCTTCGAGGACATGGTTGCCGAGCGCGATAAACCGGCGGTAAAGCGCCTTCTCCTTTACGATCTGAATATAATTCTTAATATGAAACGAGCTGGGCACCGCCGCC
>CAYUPA010000045.1:4949-9914 GCA_964446565.1 uncultured Lachnospiraceae bacterium | reverse complement strand
CGCGTCTCGATGATACGCGGGGAAGGCGTTCCGCTTTTTTCTAAGACGCACGGTTCAAGATTGGGGCTCTGCCCCAACCCCGGCCTCTCCAGGAAGCTGTTTGTGTGACTTGCGGGATACATGACTGGATCCGGCTTATGGTCAGACTAAATGCAATCCCCTTAATCGTCAGATTAAATGCAGCGCTTTTGAAAAACGCCGTTGCATTTGCTTTGACGATTAACCCTTGAGCTTTCTTGAATTTATCAGCATTTTGGGTGATTGAAAATCAGCTTGAATTATGGTAGAATTAGACTGGTTGATATCGCTGCCCGGGCGTTTGCGGACCGGTACGGCGGATAGATGTGAAGAAGGAGATTCCACATGATGCGCAAAGACATTCTCTGGCTTGACAAGGAAACGGCCGAGCCGGAGGAAACGGAAGAAACGGATGAACGGACCGAAGAACGCGTACCGCCCGGGCGAAAAAAGAGAATCGCGCTGATCGTGCTGATTGTACTCATCGTCGCCTGCACAGGCGCTTTTTTTCTATCCGACGCCTTTGCCGGCCTGATCCGCGGCGGAAACCCCGATACGCTCATAACGTCCGCGGAGCCGATCGAATACGAATCTGACGGCGTGACCAGCATCCGGGCGTTTCAAAATCTGTGCCTGCGTATCGGCCGCAACGGTGTGCAGGCAATCGACGTTTCCGGACAAACCGCCTGGGACGTTCCTTTCAGCATGGCCGGACCTTCGCTGTCGCAGGCCGGCGATTACGCGGTAATTGCCGATCTGAAGGGAAATCAGATCTATATTCTTAACCGGGACGGACTGGTTGGAACGATCGCCGCGGAAAATACCCTTACCTACTGCGCGGTCAATAAGAACGGCGATGTCGCTGTCATCGCGGGTGAAGACAAGGAATATATTCTGCTCATCTACGACGTAAAAGGCAACGTGCGGGTTCGCCGAACGACATACAGAGAGGAGGACGGCATTCCGGTCGCTCTGGCGATTAACGACGACGCGTCCCGCATGGCGACTTCCTATATCGATTATTCGAAAAAAGAGCTGCAGAGTGTCGTGACCCTGTTCAATCTGACCGACCCGAACGTGGAGTCAGCCGACCGGATCGCGGGCAATTATACGTTTCCGGGCAGTCTGATCACAGACTTGCGATACATGGACAATATGCTGATCTATATCGGTGATAACCGGATTGGCGGCATCGTCGCAAGCGGCAATACGTCCGTGGGCTGGAAAGAGGAACTTTCGTACCGGATTCAGTCCTGCGGCTTCGGAAATGATTTTCTGGCGGTCCTGTACGGAGACGGCCTCGCGGGCGTATCCGACGAACTGGAGAACAATTTGCAGATTTATGATAAAAACGGCGCCGTCGTAAGCGCGGTCAAGGTCAGCGTTCCTGATTCCATGACAGTGTCGGAGAATCTGATCATCTATCAGGAAGGCCTTTCCTATACGGCGATCCGCCCTGACGGCTCGCCCCGCTGGATTTACACTTCGGACAGCACCTTGAAGCATCTGTACGCACTGGGCAAAAAGAATGCCGTCGCTGTGACGGGATCCTCCATCACGCTGATGCAGACCGCCTCGCCGCGGGAAACGGAGGAAAGCCATGAGTAACAGTCCATCTCTGACTGCCCTTCTGCTCGATGTAATCACTCTGTTTCTTTTGATTTTCAGCATAGCGCGAGGGTATAGAAAGGGTTTCATCCGCTCGGTCTATCACCTTGGTTCATGGGTTTTATCCATTTTTCTGACGCATTTTCTCTATCCTTATACAACCAGATTTTTACAGAGTTATAACGCCGTCGGCATCGTACAGCGTCTTGTCGGACAGTTCATCCGCCTCCCGGACCTTACGGGCGAGGCGGCGGACGTCATTCAGGCGCTCCCCATCCCGGACGTGCTTAAAATCAAGCTGCTTGAAAACAACAATTACGAAGTGTATAACCTTCTCGGCGTTACAACCCTTGCCGAATACATTACCGGTTATATCAGCAATATGATCATAAACGCCATGGCAATGGCTCTGACCTTTGCCGCCGTTTTCCTGATTCTCAGGATCGCGTCCGCCGTGATTCGGGTCGTCGACCGGCTGCCGGGCATCCGCTTCCTGAACCGGACGCTGGGTGTTCTGAGCGGAAGTCTGCTCGGTATCATCCGGGTCTGGATTTTCTGTCTTCTTCTTACTTTTCTGGGCGTGTTTTTTCCTTCGGGACAGATTTTTCCGGCTCTTACCGAGAGCCTGCTGACCGGCTTCTTCTATAACAACAATCTGCTTCTGCATTCCCTGCTGCGGATTTTCGGACGATGAACGGCGGCGGTACGATATGAGATGGGCCGTAAAGAAACCGCATTAAATAATAAACCGCATTAAATAATAAATCGCATTAAGTAATAAATCGCATTAAGCAATAAACCGCATAAAGCAATAAACCGCATAAAGCAATAAACCATTTAGAACCACAGGAGGCGCTTTTCATGAAACTGGGCGGCATTGAAGCCGGCGGCACAAAAATGGTGCTCGCCGTAGGCGATGAAAACGGAACGATTGAACAAAAAATAACGATCCCAACCGAGACGCCGGATGCGACGGTACCGAAGATGATTGAATTTTTTCGGAACAGCCGGATCGAGGCGCTCGGAATCGGCTGTTTCGGGCCGGTGGACCTGAACCGGAATTCCCGAACGTACGGCTATATCACGACGACGCCGAAACTGATCTGGGGCTTTTTCGATTTCGCGGGCGCCTTTCGAAACGCGCTCCGGATTCCGGTCGGCTTCGATCTGGACGTAAACGCCGCCGTCCTTGGGGAAGCGACATGGGGCGCCGCGAGAGGATGCGAAGTCGCGATTTATATCACGATAGGCACCGGCATCGGCGTCGGCGTCAGCATGGACGGACATCTTCTGCACGGACTGATTCATCCGGAGGCCGGGCATTTGATTCTGGCTCCGCATCCGGAGGACTCCTATAAAGGCCACTGCCCGTATCATGGAAACTGCTTCGAAGGCATGGCGTCCGGCCCCGCGATTGAAGAGCGCTGGGGAAGGAAGGCTGCGGAGCTTGCGGATCAGCCGAAAGTCTGGGAACTGGAAAGCTATTATGTCGCCGAGGCCGTCGCGAACTATATGCTGTGCTACTCTCCGAACCGCGTCATTCTGGGGGGCGGCGTCATGCACCAGCGGCAGATGTTCCCGATGGTCCGCGACCGGGTGCAGAAAATGCTGAACGGGTATCTGAGTTCCAGCGTCATCAAGGATCACATTGATGAATACATTGTCGCCCCGGGCCTTGGCGACGAGGCCGGCATCAAGGGCGCGCTGCGGCTTGCGTGGCTGGAGCTTGCGGGGGAAAGAAGCCGGCGGCAGGCCGGGAGACCGGCTGAAAGCACACAATAAGCCAGTGTAAAGTCTGCAGATGCCGCAGTTGAATTAGCCTGCCGGATGCCCGCTGAAAGACCGCGGCGCGTTTCCGGCAGGGTCCTGCCGGAAAGTCGGGAAACAGAGAAACGGAGGAAAAGATATGTATAATACGCAAATTGAAGCCGCGAAAATGGGGCTCGTTACGCCCGCGATGGAAACCGTGGCCCGCAAGGAAAAGATGGACCCGGAAAAGCTGCGGACGCTCGTAGCCCGGGGCGAGGTCGCGATTCCCGCCAATATCAACCATAAAAGCCTTTCGCCCGAGGGGGTCGGCACGGGGTTACGGACCAAGATCAACGTCAATCTGGGCATTTCCGGCGACTGTCAGGATTATTCGATGGAAATGGAAAAGGTCCGGCTGGCGCTTGACTTCGGCGCGGAAGCCATCATGGACTTAAGCAACTATGGGAAGACCAATACTTTCCGCAGACAGCTGATCGAAATGTCTCCGGCCATGATCGGCACCGTTCCCATGTATGACGCCATCGGCTATCTGGAAAAGGATCTTCCTGACATTACACCCGAAGATTTTCTTCGCGTCATTCGCGCCCATGCCGAGGAAGGCGTTGATTTCATGACGATTCACGCCGGCATCAACCGCCGCAGCATTGAAGCGTTTCGCCGCGAAGGGCGGACGATGAATATCGTCTCCCGCGGCGGATCGTTGCTGTTTGCATGGATGATGATGACCGGCAGGGAAAACCCGTTTTTTGAATATTATGATGAGGTTCTTGACATTCTGCACGAATACGACGTGACCATTTCCATCGGCGACGCGCTGCGTCCCGGCTGCATCGGCGACAGCAGCGACGCCGGCCAGATCAGCGAGCTGATCGAAATGGGCGATCTTGCAAAGCGGGCCTGGGATCATAACGTGCAGGTCCTGATCGAAGGCCCCGGCCACATGGCGATGAATGAGATCGCCGCCAATGTGCAGATGGAAAAGCGCCTTTGCCACAACGCCCCGTTTTATGTTCTCGGGCCTCTCGTAACCGATATCGCCCCGGGATACGATCATATTACATCCGCCATCGGCGGCGCGATCGCGGCCGCAAGCGGCGCCGATTTCCTTTGCTATGTTACGCCGGCCGAACACCTGCGGCTTCCGAATCTTGACGACGTAAAGGAGGGTATTATCGCCTCCCGGATCGCGGCGCACGCCGCGGACATCGCGAAGGGCCTGCCCGGCGCGAGGGACCGCGATATGGAAATGGCAAAGGCGCGCCATGCGATGGATTGGGACCGTCAGTTCGAACTGGCGCTGGACGGTGAGAAAGCCCGCCGGTATTTTGAAAGTCTGCCTCCTGAGGACCGGCATACCTGTTCGATGTGCGGCAAAATGTGCGCGGTCCGCACGACGAACCTGATCCTTGAAGGCAGACAGGTGGAGCTGTTTACAGAAGAGGAAAAGAAGGATATGAAATACTGAAACAAAGGACGGCGGGAGCGGGAAAGGGGTTCAATCGTTCCCGCGCTTTTGCAGGGAGGCATTGATGAAACCGCAAGTTGACTATCGTCTGTATCTTTGCACAG
>CAYUPA010000045.1:0-4939 GCA_964446565.1 uncultured Lachnospiraceae bacterium | reverse complement strand
AGACCGGCGCCTGATGCGCACTGAGACCGTGGAAGAGTCCGTCGAACAAGGCATAGAGGGCGGCGTGACCCTCGTGGAGCTTCGGGAAAAAGAGATTTCGTCCCGCGAATTCTATGAAACGGCGCGGAAAGTCAAAGCCGTTACCGATCGTCATCGCGTCCCGCTCATCATTAACGACCGTCTGGATATCGCGCTTGCCGTCGGCGCCGCCGGCGTCCATTTGGGACAGAGCGATCTTCCCTGTTCCGCCGCGCGCCGTGTACTGGGCCCGGATGCGATCATCGGCGTCTCGGCGCGAACCGTCGCCCTCGCGAAGGCCGCCGAGGCGGACGGCGCCGACTATCTCGGCGTCGGGGCGATGGCTTCCACTTCCACCAAATCCGATGCCGTCGTCATTTCGCGGGAAACGCTGCGGTCGATCCGGGAGGCCGTCTCCATTCCAATCGTCATTATAGGCGGGATGAACGCGGAAACCGCCGCCCCATTTTCCGGAATGGGAATCAACGGGATCGCGGTCGTATCGGCGATTGTCGCGCAGCCGGACATCCGCGCCGCGGCACGAAAGCTCCGCAGTATGCTTGAGAGATTTTGAAAGCCCGGGTTCCGGTATTTCTCAGTACACTCTGGATTCCGAAATCCCTGTTTTCCGCAGCGTGCCTGCGAAATTCTGAAGGTCTCGGCTTTCTCATTGAATCAATTTTGATTTTATAAACAATTTTATTGTCGAAAAGGGGGAACTGTGGTAATATAAAAATAAAGGAACGTCAATGAAAGGGAAGATACTATGATTTTCGAACCCGACTATGGTCTGATTGCAGACACATTTGCCTCTCTGATTTTGCAGTTTAATCCCAACGCGGCGGAGGCGGTCTCAAGTTCCACGGGTCTTGGACCGGAAGGCATCCAGTGGATTCAGGATAACTGTCCCGCTCCGGACGAGGCGCTTGAAATCTTCTTTAAGCTGACGCCGCGGCAGCCGCAGGCTTTTTTGCAGTCCTGCTTTTCAGACCGCCGGCCCTTTCTTCTTCCCCGAACGTTTGAAAATTTCCTGCAAACGATTTTCAGCGCGCCGAATCTTTCGGAACAGCTCTACACCTTTTTCCTGCCGGATCAGCCCTATCCGCCGGACCTTACGGATCAGCTCACGGCGATTCAGGCGTCCGACCTGGATTTCTCGATCAAATTCCACCTTCTTGGCTTTCTGATTCATCCCGAAGAGGAGATTCGTTCCGTGAAGCGGCTCCTTATGGGCCGCCGCGCGCATATAGAGAGTTTTCATCAGCAGAGGAGCGACCTGTGCGAGACGCTGCACGCCGAGATAACGGAGGAGAATCTTCATCATGTCGATCGGGCTTTGTATCGCCTTGATGCAAAGTATCGCAGGATTTATTATTCCATTTCCCTGCTTTGCGACTACAGCATCGACCGCTGCAGGCTCCGCGTGGAGGACGATTCGGACGACGTTTTCTATAATATTGGTCTGCACTGGAAAGAGGCGGCGCTGCTTGAGACGAAGAACTCCTCGGTCGATCTTGTCCACCTTGGAAAAATTTTTTCGGAAAAGCATCGCTGTGAAATCATTGAATATCTTTTTGAACATAATACGATCACCGTGGCCGAAACGATCGCCTACCTCAAGATTTCGCTGACTGCAGCGAACTATCACTTAAACGCCATGGCGGACGCCGGCCTGCTCGCTTCGTACAGCGAGGGACGGAAGCTCTTCTTTTATATCGATCCTACGTATCTTGAAAAGGCGTCCCTGATGTTCCGCAAGATGGCGGAGCAATACGCCGCCGGCCATACGCGAAGCGTTTAGAAAGGAACAACGAATGGAACCGCTTACGCCTGCTTTTGCGCCTGTTACAACCCCGCAGGAAATTCAAACCCTCTGCCGGATCGCGGACGAGATCTGGCATGAGTATTTTACGCCCATCATCGGACCGGCGCAGGTGGAATACATGGTCGGCAGGTTTCAGTCCGTGCCGGCGGTTACGGAGCAGATTCAAAGCGGATATGAATACTATTTTATAATGCCCGCGGGAAGTCCCGCCGGCTATACCGGCATTCATCCCGAGGACGGCGCTCTGTTTTTAAGCAAACTCTATCTGAAAAAAGAGTTCCGCGGCAAGGGGTATGCCCGCAAAACACTGAATTTTCTGGAGGAACTGTGCAGAAGCCGTGGGCTGTCAAAAATCTGGCTGACCGTCAACCGGCATAATGACAATACGATCGCAGTCTACAAGGCCATGGGTTTTTCGACAGTCCGCGAGCAGAAAACCGACATCGGGAACGGATTTTTTATGGATGATTTCGTGATGGAAAAGGGAGTGTAGCGGCGTTTTGGGTTTGGAACGGCGTACCGGGAAGGAAGAATGCGCACGGATGGAATTGACACATGTGCGGCACATATTTGGCCCTGTATACGATGAAAACAGCAGGATACTGATTCTGGGCACATTTCCGTCTGTGAAATCAAGAGAACAGCAATTTTATTACGCACATCCTAAGAATCGTTTCTGGAAAATATTAGCGGCGCTCGCCGGAGAAGCGGAGCCGGAAACAAGAGAAGAAAAGCGGTCCTTTTTGCTTACGCATCGGATCGCTCTTTGGGATGTGATTCAATTCTGTGATATCGCAGGTTCCGCTGACACCTCGATTCGGAATGTGGTTCCAAATGATATGGACGTCATTTTTCAGAAGGCTGCGATCCGGAGAATATTTGCCAACGGGAACAAAGCCTTCCAGTTGTATTTGAGATACTGCAAAAAAGAAGGACAGCCTCCCCTTGTACGGCTTCCCTCCACAAGTCCCGCCAACGCGGCGTGGAGCATGGAGATGCTTTTGTCCGCGTGGGGAGATGCGTTCCGTGAAATACCGAAAGAAGACCTTCCGTGAGGAAATCCTGACAGTTTTGGATATAATACCGGCCTGCCGACAGAAAAATGCGGAAAAGTTTCCAATCCTGCGCGCGATGAGAGTTAGTTGAATTTATACAGTTTGCGCGAAAGATGATATCCGAATATTGTGATTTTTTCGCCCACGGCTCCGGGAAGCGACACCAAAAATCCAAGGAACCGCCTTCGAATCTTGCGGTACATCGCGGGATCGTCCCGTTTCAGCTCTTCCCAGAGAGCATCCCGCTTGGCCCGATTCTCAGCCGTTCCGGAAAGATTGAGAAACACCGTGGAGATTACCATCATCATGGTAAGATAGGTAATCATATATCGGCAGAGTTTTGGCCGGTAGGTTTGCAGTTCCGCGTAGGAATACGCGTTTTTCATGATGCGGGTAATCCGGACCTGCTGATCCACGCGCTGAATCATGATCTTTTCATTGACGGACTGATCGTCCCGCCCGATAAAATAGCGGTACAGGTCCATATCTATATAATAGAGGCTCTTTGTGTAGGGCAGCGGTATGTAAGCGAAAATATTGTCTACATAAAACGTATGCTTCGGCAGTTCAAGGCCGCACTGCAGAAGAATCTCCGTCCGGAAGATCATCGTGTGCATGACAAGATACTGGGAGAGGCGGAACCGTCCGATTTCATCCCATGAAAGACGCTTTTCCGCCGGAAACACATTGCGGAAACTGATGGACTGCGATTTTTTCTCCCTGGCGTTCTCATAGACGTAATTGCAGAGATAGAGATCAATCGGCTCTTTCATCGTGCGAATGGTCTTTAGAAGATGAAGAAGCGCCTTTTCATCGAGCCAGTCATCAGAATCCACGACCTTAAAGTACAGCCCCGCGGCGTTTCGCAGCCCCTGATTGATGCCTTCTCCGTGTCCTCCGTTTGGCTGGTGAATGGCGCGCACAATCCCCGGATAGTTCGCGGCGTACCGGTCGGCGACCTCTCCCGTCGCGTCCGTCGAGCCGTCGTCGACCAGAAGAATTTCGACCTCGTCGCCGCCCGCGAGGAGTGTTTTTATACAGCGTTCCATATACGGCGCGGAATTGTAGCAGGGCACTGCAAAGGTTATAAGTTTCATATCCTGTTTCTCCGTTCAAAATACGGGAAGGGAGTCTCTCCCCGCCTGTCATTGTGCGGGCGACAGAGTCTCCCCATTATACAACTGCGCAAGCATTCCTTTCGCGGTATCGACCGTCGACAGGTCCGGAATCATGACATAGACCGGCCGGCTGCCTATGGAGTATGTCGTCCGGTTGTCGCCGGAGCCGGAAACATTATAGGAAACGATATTCCAGCTGGCTCCATCGCTCAGCTGCATTTTAACCAGAGATGCGATCTCGTCCCGGCTCATGCTGGTCGTAAGGCAGTCCGCAGCACTGGAAAGGAACGAAGTATAATTGGTCAGGATGTCCGGCGAAAGGATCCTGTTCGCGATCGCCTTGAGCATCTCCATCTGATTGCGCCCGCGCTGGATATCGCCTTCCGCGAACGCATACCGCTCCCGAACGAAACCAAGCGCCTGATCTCCGTTCACATAATTATATCCCTGCGAAAAACTGTACCCTCCATGCAGGCTCGTAAACGCGTACTGACTGTAGACATTAACGCCGCCCAGCGAATCCACGATCGACTTAAAGCCCGTGAAATTGATTCGCGCGTAATAGTCCAGCGATATGCCGTAAAGATTTTCCAGTACCTCCATGGAGGTCTCGATGCCGTAAAGGCCGGCGTGCGTCAGCTTATCCATGCAGCCCTCATAAAACGGAAATTCAAGATAATAATCCCGAGGGGTGGTAAGAAGCAGCACCTGCCTGGACTTCAGGTTGACGGCCGCGATAATGTTGACATCGCTCCGGCTGACCGTGTCCGCGCCGCCGTAGGCGTCAATGCCGCTCAGGTAAACGCAGAAGCAGTCGCTGTTCGTCTGCAGGGGATTCTTTTTTTTCGAGGCCGCCGTTTCAAAGCGGTAGGAATCAAGGACCCGAGTCTCCGTGCTGAACGATGCGGCATGATCCTCCGCCA
>CAYUPA010000044.1:0-10012 GCA_964446565.1 uncultured Lachnospiraceae bacterium | reverse complement strand
TCCGTAAAATTCAGACTCGCGCATTTTCGGTCGCGTCCGACCTTCGTATTCGGGAAAATCGCTCTGGCCTCGTGAAGATACTCCATGGGGTTGGTGAGCGACGGGCTGAAATGTGTGAGCCACAGTTCCTTAACCTTCGCGTCCCGGGCGATCTGCGCCGCCTCCTGAAATGTCATGTGCTTGTACTCTCTGGCCTTTTCGAGCTTATCCGCTCCGCCGTACATGCCTTCGCAGATCAGAAGATCCGCGTCTCGAACCCCTTCGACAATCGTGTCCTTCGGCCGGGAATCCGTGCAATAGCTGAACTTGATGCCCCTGCGCGGCTCTCCGAGCACCTGATCCGGCGTATAGCAAACGCCGCCGCAGGCGACCGTCTGTCCGGACTGCAGGACCTTCCAGAAGGGAAGCGGGATGCCGAGCGCCTTCGCTTTTTCCGGCAAAAAGCGGGGCTGCCTGTGAATCAGGATGCTGTACCCGAAGCAGGGGATGTGATGTTCGCCCTTAAACGGCAGAATCCGCATCGCGCCAATCGAAATATCCGTCTCGTTCCCGCTTAGCTCCTGATACTCGAGAGGATACGGAAGGTCCGGCGCAATCAGAAGAAGGCCCTCGACAACGCGCCGCAGACCGCGGGGCCCGATCAGCCGAACCGGCTCCGTACGTCCCGCGTTGCCGATCGTAAGCAGAAGACCCGGCAGGCCGCTGATGTGATCTCCGTGATAATGCGTAAACAGCACCGCGTCGATCGTCTTAAAGCCCCATCCATTGAGGCGCATCGTGATCTGCGTGCCTTCGCCGCAGTCGATCAGAAGCGATGTCCCTTCATAACGAACAAGACAGGCGGTGAGCCATCGATTCGGCAACGGCATCATCCCGCCTGTACCCAACAGACAAACATCAAACATACCTGATCCTCTCTACTCTTCCCCAGCGGGAGGAATTACAAAAGTCCGGATCCATTGCTGATAGCAGGAAAGGCAGAGATCGATCGTATGCTTCTCCCCGTCAAAAGGGGAAAAATAACCCCATCGCTTTACGATGGAAAGAAATTCACCGGGCACATCGTCGCAGCCGGTGTCGATCGGCTTGCCGCAGCAGTTGCAGAGCACCCGATCAGGAAGCGCCCGCTTCACAGTCCTCTCTTTGTATTGCCTCATTTGCTATACCCCTTTTACTGTTTATTTGAAATTCCCGGAAATCCAGCGCGGGAATCTCTATGTATGAGCGGGGCGCTGACAGAAACTCGCGGAGAATCTGAGAGCACAATGCAGCGAAGTCCTTAAGCACGACATATTATACTACGGAATCGTTCTCCTGTACAGAAGCAAATGATGGAAAATCGCAATTTTTGACGCGCGGCGGAACAGCCAGGCCGCCAGGCCGGCATACGTCCTGGCGCGAAGAGAGATACTGCCTTGCCGCCAGGCGGCATCCGCATGGCGAGATACTGCCTTGCCGCCAGGCGGAATTCGCATAGCGGATGCCGCTATGCAGCCTACGCATGACAGCGTCCGGCCTGCTGACGGTCAGCTCAGCAGGGAACGGACCGTCTTCACCACATTTTCGACCGTAAAGCCGAACTCCTCGAATACGCGCGAGGCCGGCGCGGAGGCTCCAAAATGATCAAGCGCAATGATTTTCCCCTTAAGACCGGTATACTGGTGCCATCCGAAGGAACTTGCCGCTTCCACGGCGACGCGTTTTTCCACGGAAGAGGGCATGACGGCTTCCCGATACGCGGCATCCTGCGCATTAAAAAGTTCGAAGGAAGGCACGCTGATGACGCGGGCCGCGATCCCTTCTTTTTCAAGTTCTTCGGCGGCTTTATAGATCAGCTCGACCTCGGAGCCGCTCGCCATGAGCAGCACATCCGGCTCCGCCTTTGATTCTTTTTTCAGGATATACGCGCCTTTCTCCGCGTCGAGGCTGGACTGGGAGTACTGCGGAAGATTCTGCCGGGTCAGGACGAGCGCCGTCGGGCCGTCCGCCGTGATCGCGTGCGCCCAGGCGACCGCCGTTTCGAAGGTATCCGCGGGACGGAACACGGTCATGCCCGGCATGGAACGCAGCGCCGCAAGCTGTTCCACAGGCTGGTGCGTCGGACCGTCCTCGCCGACGCCGATGCTGTCATGCGTAAGGACATAAATTACCCTCTGTTTCATCAGAGATGAAAGCCGCATACTGTGCTTCATGTAATCCGAGAAAACAAAGAATGTAGCGACATAGGGAATTAGACCGCCGTGCAGCGCGATGCCGTTGGCGATGGCCGCCATCGCGTGTTCGCGCACGCCGAAATGCAGATTCGAACCGGAGTAATCCGCCGCGCTGAAATCGCCCTTCCCCTTCATGACGGTCTTCGTCGAGGGCGAAAGATCCGCGGACCCGCCAAAAAGATTCGGCACCTTTGCGGCAAGATGATTCAGAATATTGCCCGACGCGTTCCGGGTCGCCTCGGCCTTCTCTGTCTTCGCGAACAGGTCCCTGTCGTCCCATGGGTTATAGCCGGCGTCCTCAAAATACGCCTTCCACTGGCAGGCAAGCTCGGGATAGGCTTTTTTATAGTCCTCAAACATCGCGTTCCATGCCTGCTCCGTCTCTGCACCCTTCTCACGGACGGATGCGGTGTGCGCGTAGACCTCGTCCGGCACGAAAAACGCGGGTTCCGCGGGCCATCCGAGATTCTCTTTTAGGGCCGCGAGATTGTCCTCTCCAAGGGGTTCGCCATGGGCCGAAGCCTTGCCCTGTTTCGCCGGGCAGCCATAGCCGATCAGCGTCCGAATCTCGATCAGGGTCGGCCGCGGATCGTCCTCAGCCGCCTTGAGCGCGGCCACAATCGCGTCCACGTCATTGCCGTCCTCAACCGCGAGCGTCTGCCATCCCAGCGCCTCGAAGCGGCCCCTTACGTTTTCCGTAAACGCAATCGCGGTGCTGCCCTCGATGCTGATTCTGTTGGAATCGTACAGAACCGTCAGTTTGCCAAGCCGCAGGGTTCCAGCGAGCGATGCCGCCTCCGAACTGATTCCTTCCATCAGGCACCCGTCGCCGACCATCGCGTACGTGCGGTGATCCACGACCGGATAGCCTTCCCGGTTGAAGATCGAGGCGAGATGCGCCTCCGCCATCGCCATACCGACCGCGTTGGCGATTCCCTGCCCCAGCGGACCGGTCGTCGTTTCAACACCGACCGTGTGGCCGAATTCCGGGTGGCCCGGCGGCAGGGAACCCCACTGACGAAACTGTTTCAGATCCTCGATCGTAAGACCGTAACCGTACAGATGAAGCAGGCTGTACAGCAGCATGGAGCCGTGTCCTGCCGAGAGAATGAAGCGGTCGCGGTTCGCCCAGTTCGGATTCGCCGGATTATGCCGCATTTGACAGGTCCACAGCGCATAGGCCGCCGGCGCCGCGCCGAGCGGCAGTCCCGGATGTCCGCTGTTCGCTTTCTGCACGCCTTCCGCCGCCAGAACGCGGATCGCGTTTACTGTTGTTTGATCGATGGGATTCATATTGAAATTCCTCCTGCTCAGATGTGAAATCAAATCGTTTCTATTATAATCAATTTTATCCGCGATGTAAAGGCATATCGCGGACGGGCGCGGAATATCCCCGGTCCCGATGGGAAAGGAAAAAAGAAAATATCCCCGGTCGGGGAGGGAAATATCCTATACTCGAGCCTGCATGACAAAACGGCATGAACCAATCCATGCCGAAGCAGCCGAAAAAAGCGGCATGACCGAAATCATGCCGCAGTAATCGAAAATCCGGACACTGACGGAGTCAATGTCCGGATTCCCGGCAAGTAATGGACGAGATGGGATTCGAACCCACGACCTCTCGGATGCGAACCGAGTGCTCTCCCAACTGAGCCACTCGCCCGGATAAGGCGAACGGGGCAAAGCCCCTCGCCCCAAGATGCCGTCCCGCCAATTTGATCCCTAGCATGTCGCTAGGTGGGTGTTCGCAGCGGCACGACTGCCATCCGCTGCCGTGGACGAATCCGACGGAATTAGCTTGCGGCCCGGCATAGGTACCGTCTCATAATAGAACTCCCTTATCATAGGTGTAGGTTCAAATAAGCAGGTTATCGCACACCTCAGGAAAACGATAGACCTATTATACTCTGTCCCCCGGCTCTTGGCAAGACTTTTTTCTTCAAAACTCCAAATTCTCCATATACCGGCAGTAAATCCGGTCAATTCGCTCGACGGCGTCGGGACTTGCGGAATTTTGAAAATAACTCTGCAGCGACTCGTCGAGCATCATCACATAGTTGGCGAGATAGTCCGCGATCACCCGCTCGTCCATCTGTTCCATGGCCATCTGAGGACTTACCAGCACCCGCGCGAATTTATTGCTGGACTGCGCGGAAAGCTGGATGGAGACGGGGAGATGATGGAACTCCTCAAAACGCGATGTATCGATCGCGGACAGAATCTCAAAAAACTTCATAAGATGCAGCAGCAGATCCTCCGATGTTGAACGGGAGAAAACCTTCAGCACGCCTGTCAGACAGCCGTCCTCGTTCTGAAATTCAATCTGATACCGGATGCCGGGATTGTATTTGTACCGAAGATAGGTTGCAAACTGCAGCCCGCCCATATCCGACCGCACCTTGACCTGCAGCGGCGTACGATCCTGCACCTTCGAAACCACCTGTTCGATGATGAGGCGGCGCTTTTGCTCCGGCGTATGCAGCCCCACCTCCTCCGCCAGCAAATGATCGATCAGCTGAGACCGGCTCATTCCTTTCTGATAGGCGAGCCGGTCGATTTTTTCAACGACCGCATCCGATAATATCAAACTGTACATGCTTTTTTGCATACGTATACTTTCTTTCTCTTCTCTGCGCTAAAACTGAATCCGCAAAGCCTCCGGCGCTTCCGAAAACAGTCTCTGCTCCGTGATGCCTCCGCGCTTTCAAAATCGGCCTCTGCCTCACAGACCACCGTGTTTCCGTAAGCGTCCCTTAATCCACAGACTTCAGCGATTCCACCATATCGATCTTTCGAAGCTTCCCGCGTGTGACCCGGTTGACAATCCATGAGAAAACGAGCGTCAGCAGAGCGGAAATGAGATAGCTTGCGCCGTGAATCGTCCGGCTGAACATCACAATATCCGTTTCCACGGTCTGAATGACGAAGCGGTGCATGAAAATGCCCAGAACCAGTCCGCAAAGACAGCTCAGCACCGTGAGAACGGCCGATTCACGGTAGACATATTCGTTCACTTCTTTCTCGTAAAAGCCCAGCACCTTGATCGTCGCGATCTCTCTCCGGCGTTCCATGATGTTAATGCTTGTCAGATTATACAGGACGATAAAGGCGAGCGCCCCCGCCGACAGGATCAGAACCAGAATGACAAGATTCAGACTGTCCAGCATATCCCGTATGACCTGTGTCTGATCCTCGACGAACTGAAGGGTCGGCGTTCCTTTTAAGACACCCCGGACCGCCTGTTCGACTGCGTCGCGGTCCGCCCCGGAAGCGCAGATCACCGCAATTTGATTCGGCGCCCATTCTGTCTTCGCCTTTTCTTCGTAAAGAGCGCGGCTCATATAGACGTAGTCCTGCACGTAGTGCTCCGTAACCGCCTCGACGGTCACATCATAATAACGTCCGTCCACATCCGGCAGGCGCACCGTATCGCCGGTTTCCACTTTCAGCTTTTTCGCGAGCTTCTCGGACAGGATGACGCCCTCCTTCGGAAAAGCAATCGCCTCACCGGACCTGCGGCTGCGCAGTACGACCAGTTTGGAAAACCGCTCCCCGTCTTCCGGTACGCACAAATTGACGTCCTCGTTCCCGCCGTCCGAACGGATTTCCACGGTTTTCATGAGCTGAGCCCCCATCGCGTCGAACACGCCGGTCTTCGCAAGGGCGTCTTCCGTTTTCTTCCAGTCCTCGTCCTCATCCGGCCCGATCACAAGGTCATATTTATCGATTTCTCCATATTGCAGCTCCAGCAGGCCGGAAACGGAATCCTTGATGCCAAAGCCCGTAAGCAGCAGCGCCGTACAGCCGCTGATGCCGGCAAGCGTCATAAACAGGCGTTTTTTATACCGGAACAGATTGCGCGCCGTCACCTTGTAGGTGAACTTCATCCTCTTCCAGAGCCATCCGACACGCTCGAGCAGAATCCTGCGTCCGGCCTTCGGAGCCGCCGGCACCATGAGAGCCGCCGGAACCTCCATTAACGAGCGGTACCCCGCAACAAGCGTCGCACCCACCGTGCAAAGTACGGCAGCGCCCGTCGCAATCAGCGCATAGGAAAGATGGAAGGAAAGCACGTAGGGCGATTCGATCGTATACATAATTCCGTACGCCTTTTCAATCACGAACGGCAGGATCTTCGTCATAACGGCGATGCCCGCGGCGCTCCCGAGAAGACTTGCCAGAAGCGCGTACAGAATATATTTCATCAGGATTTTCCCCTTGCTGAAACCCAGCGCCTTATAGGTTCCGATCAGGACGCGGTCTTCTTCCACCATGCGCGTCATGGACGTCAGCGAAACCAGCGCCGCGACAAAGAAGAAAAGCCAGGGGAACACGGTGGCGATCGAGGCGATCCTGTCTGCGTCGCTGCGGTAACTCACGTAGCCTTCGTTTTCCTCCCGCGTCAGAACGTACCATTCCGGAAACTCGATCTCTTCGATCTGTTTTTCAGAATCCGCAAGCGTAAGACGGGCGTCCGCAAGCTCGTCCTCCGCCTTGGCTTTCGCCTCCTCAAAGTCGGCCTGTCTGCCCGCAAGCTCTTCTTTCGCGCTTTCGAGCGCCTCTTTCCCCGCGTCAAGTTCCGTTTTGCTGTCACGCAGCTGCTTCCGGGTCCGCTCCAGTTCCTCTTCAGCCGCCGCGCGGGCCTCTTCCGCTTCTTTTCTGCCCGAAGCAAGGCGGTTTACGCCGTCCTGCCACTCCTGATACCCGGCCTGCCAGGCTGCAAGCCCTTCCTGATATTTTGCAAGATTGTCCCGATAGGCCGCCTCGCCGTTTTCATACTCCGTGTTTCCTTCCTGTAAGGCCGCAAGCCCTCTCTGATACTCCGCAAGATTTGCCTGAAAGGTACGGCGGCCGTTGTCACAGGCAGCCCTTGCGCTTTCATATTCTTTGTTAGCTCCTGCGTAAGCAGCCTCGCCGCTTTCATAAGCTCTCTGCCCGTCTTCAAAGGCCGCGTAATTTTCTTCATACGCAGCCATGCCCGCCTGATACTGGCCGCGGTACTGATCCCGGCCGGCAGCGTATTCCTGCACTGCCGCCAATACTTTTTCCAATTCGGCTTCAAGGGACGCCGCCTCCTCTTCCCTGCCCTCAGCTTTCAGGGCTTCGATCTGCCCACGCAGCTGTATTTCCTTCGCCTCGGCCTGCGTGATACTTGCATCAAGAGCGTCCGCCGCTTCCAAAAGAGTATCCAGCTGTGCCTTTGCCTCCGCGAGCGTCTGCTGCTTTTCCGCAAGGGACGCCGCGGTCTGGTCGAGACTTCGGCGGTTCTCCTGAAGCGCCTGCTGCGCGGCCGCAAGCTGATTCTCCGTCTGCGTAAGCTCCCGCTCCGCGCTGTTTAACTCTGCCTTCGCATCGTTTAACTCGTTCTCGCGCTGTCTTAGCTCCGCCGCAGTCTCATCCAGCGTGACGCGGGCCGCGTCCAGTTCTTCTTTGGAACTGTCCAGCTGCGTTTTGGTGTTCGCAAGCTCCGCTTCGGCCTGATTGATCTCCTGTTCCGACGCGGCAAATTCCGCCTCCAGCGCGTCAAACCGCTCCTGTGCCTGCCTTTCGCCGTCTTCATGGGCTTTCACGCCCTCTTCGTACTGCCGGATGCCGTCCGCAATCTCCGTTTCCGACCGCTGAATTTCCGCTTCCGCCTTCGACAGTTCGTCCTGCCCCTCGGCAAACTTCTGATCGGCCTCGTCCCGGGCTTTTGTATATTCGTCGCGTCCCTTTTGAAGCTCCTCCTCGGCCTCGGACCGGATTTCGTCATAGCGCGCCTGTTCCCGTTCGCCGGCAAACGCGGTAAGGCGGTCTTTCGCGGCCTCAACCGCCGTCCGGTACGCGTCGGAAAAGGTATTCTGCTCCTCGCTTCCCGTCAGGGTCAAATCCATTTCCGTATAATAATCGGACGTGAAATCCTCCATCGGCACATAGATCACATAATCCAGCCTGCCGTCCCCGATATTCGTCGTTCCAAAGGAAAACGAGAGATAAACGGCGCTGCGCACGACGCCCACGACCGTATATTCGGTACGGGAAAGGGACTCCGTTTCATCCGGAATCGTAATCACATCGCCGACTCCGAGCCCCGCGCCGTTCGTTCTGCCGATGTTGAGGACGCACTCCGCCTTTCCTTCTTCCGGCATCCGCCCTGTCAGCAGCACGAGGTCGTTGATCCCTTCCGGCAGGCTCTGCACGCGAAACAGAAACCTTTCCCCCTGATCCTGCACCTCGAGATCCGTATACTTCACCGGCATGACCGTCCGGACCCCGGCCTGGCCGCGAAGCGCCTCCGCGTCCTCATCCGTCAGTCCCATCGTCGAAAGAATCTGAAAATCCATCATATTGGTTTCGTCGTAATACGCGTCTCCCCGAAGCCGCATATCCGGCGCGGCGGAGGCAAGGCCCGCGAGAAAGCCGGCCCCGACCGCGATAATCGCGCTGATTGCAAGAAATCGGCTGAAGGGGCGCGTGATGGAACGCAGGATTTCTTTCCGATATGCGTTTTTTCTCATGCCGTCACCACTCGATTTCCGACGCGGAAACCGGATTCGGATTTACCGCGCTCGCCCGCACCTTGCCGCTTTGAATGGAAATCACGCGGTTCGCAATCGCCTTAAACGCCTGGTTATGCGAGATCAGGACGATCGTCGTGCCGGTTTGACCACAGGTGTTCTGCAAAAGCGTTAGAATCCTTTTTCCCGTCGCATAATCCAAAGCGCCCGTTGGCTCGTCGCAAAGCAGCAGACGGGGATTTTTCGCGAGGGCCCGCGCGATGGAAACGCGCTGCTGCTCGCCCCCGGAAAGTTGAGCCGGAAAATGATTCATCCTCTCTTCGAGTCCCATTTTCTTCAGCGTTTCCGCGGGATCGAGCGGATTCTTCCCGATCTGGGACGCCAGCTCCACATTTTCAAGCGCCGTCAGATTGGGCACCAGATTATAAAACTGAAAGACAAAGCCCACCTCATGCCGGCGATACTCCGTCAGCTGCCGTTCGCTGTAGGCGCTGATCTCCTTTCCATCTACAAGAATCGTCCCGCCGGAGACCGTATCCATTCCGCCGAGCAGATTCAAAACCGTCGTCTTGCCGGCGCCGCTCGGGCCCACGATGACGACGAATTCCCCTTCTTCGAAGGAAAAATCAATCCCGTCGGCCGCCATAACCGTCTGGTCGCCGCTGCCGTATTGCTTTGTCACATTATGAAATTCCACAAACGCCATAGATTCTTCTCCATTCCGGCAATAATTGAACACACTTATTATATCATATCCCGCGCAAATTTCAACTGGCTTTTTGCGGGCGGCCGAGATCACTTGATACTGCAGCTCGCTTTGAGGTATAATAACTCAAGTATCAGGCCGGATGTGCTTGACAGGCAGGAAAAGCAGGGAGCAGTTCCGCTGAAACAGAGTGCGGAAAACGAATACTGAACTCGAAGGAGACTGAAATAAATGATTTTTTGTGTGGAGGATGACAATGGCATCCGCGATTTAATGATATATGCCCTTAATTCTGCAGGATATGAGGCGAAAGGGCTGACCGACGGGGCGCAGCTTGCCGATGCGCTGCAGGAGATTAGGCCCCGGTTGATCCTGCTCGACATTATGCTTCCCGGAGAGGACGGCATCGCCATCTTAAAGAAACTGCGCAAAAACAAGGCGACAGCGGATATTCCCGTCATTATGGCGACCGCCAAAGGAACGGAATATGACAAAGTGATCGGTCTTGACCTGGGCGCTGACGATTATCTTGCCAAACCGTTCGGCATGATGGAAATGGTATCCCGTGTTCGGGCTGTGCTGCGGCGTACCGGACA
>CAYUPA010000043.1:8145-10078 GCA_964446565.1 uncultured Lachnospiraceae bacterium | reverse complement strand
GCGCCTGTAGGGCAGCCCCATTCGGCCGATGATGATTTCGCTGTGATCATGCAAAATCCGGTTCAGTTCTTCGACGGAATCCGGATTTTCCACGATGATTCCGATGACGGCGACTCTGTTTTCCATAAATATTCCCCCTGTAAAATATAAAAAATAAAATCTCCCGCTGGTCCGAAAGACCGGCGGGAGAGAAACTCTGCGCTGTCCGTACCTTCCTTTCGGATACAATCTCCTAACATCAGGCAGGAATATTATATCGGGTTCGCGGGGGAATGTCAACCTGAAATCATCAAATCGCGGGTCATGCCGCCTGAAAACGCCAAATCGCAGGCGAAGGTAGATTCGCCGGGCGCGGGTCCGGAAAACGCCGGGCGTAAATTTTTTGCATTTGTTCATAAAATATTCATTTTTACCGTGTAAAATGTCAAACATGAATTTTAGTTGCCAAGGGAGGGTTTTTGCCTTGATAGAAGTACAAAACTTAACAAAGAGATACGGTGAGCATCTCGCGGTCGATAACGTGTCCTTCACTGTCGCGGACGGCGAAATCATCGGTTTCCTTGGTCCCAACGGTGCCGGCAAGTCCACGACGATGAACATGCTCACAGGCTATCTGTCGTCCACGGAAGGAGTTATCCTGATTGACGGCATCGATATTCTGGAAGACCCGGTTCACGCGAAAGCCAAAATCGGATATCTTCCGGAGGTTCCGCCGCTGTACCCGGATATGACGGTAAACGAATATCTGCATTTCGCCTGCGAGCTGAAAAAGGTGCCCGCCAAAAAACGCAGGGAAAGCGTGGACCAGCTCGTGAAGCTCACAAGGATCAGGGAAGTGCAGAACCGGCTGATCATAAACCTTTCCAAAGGGTATAAGCAGCGCGTGGGGCTTGCGGCGGCTCTCGCCGGGAATCCCGACGTGCTGATTCTGGACGAGCCGACGGCGGGCCTCGATCCGAAGCAGATCATGGAGTTCCGCGATTTGATCCGGGGGCTCAGCAAGACTCACACGATCGTGATCAGTTCCCACATTCTGGCCGAGATTCAGGCGGTCTGCGACCGCGTTATCATCATCAACCACGGCCGCATCATGGCGACGGATACGCCGGAGGCGCTGTCGCAGCGCATTATGCGCAACAACAAGCTGGAACTGCGCATCAAGGGCCCGAAAGATGAAATCGCGCAGGGGCTCAGGGCGATTGAAGGGGTTGTGGCCGTCGATATTCTGCGCATCCGCGAGGAAGGGTCCGTCGACCTCATGCTGGAGACCGATGAGAACGCCGATGTGAGGGAGCAGGTATTCGCCTTTTGCAGCAGCGGCAACTACCCGATTCTGCTGATGCATACGACGGAGATGACACTGGAGGACATCTTCCTGCAGATCACGGGAGAAAGGGAGGCAAGAAGAGCGTGAAAGCGGTTTTTCTAAAAGAACTTCGTTCGTATTTTAAGAGCACCCTCGGTTATATCTTTATCGCGATGATGCTCGTCATTTTCGGTTTTTATTTCTTCCTGTACAATCTATACGCGGGGTATGCGGATTATACATACGTTCTTTCCAATGTGACCTCGCTGATCATCTTCGCGATTCCGGTTCTGACGATGCGCCTCTACGCGGATGAGCTGAAGACGAAGACGGATCAGATGCTCTTTACCGCCCCCGTCAGCACCGTTCAGATTGTGCTCGGCAAGTTTCTGGCGGCGGTTACCATGTATACGCTGACAATTCTTCTGACTGTCGCGCAGCCTCTTACGATCGTAGCGCTCGGAGGAAAGCTGCCGGTCGCGCAGGTGACGGGCGCCTATATCGGGCTGTATCTGCTCGGCGTTATGTATATCGCGGTGGGCATGTTCATCTCCTCCTGCACGAGCAATCCGATCGTCGCGCTGATTGTTTCGATCGTAACATTCCTTTTGATGTTCGTGACCTCCG